>JAGOOZ010000006.1 GCA_017992215.1 Minisyncoccota bacterium | reverse complement strand
GCATCTATATCAACATATTTTTCACCTGCTGTAATTACAATCATACTTCTTATAGTATCAAAAAGTTCTAATCCCTACTAGGGTGTCAAAAATAACCATTACAAAATATGGCTCAAAAATTTGCTCCCTATGTTGGATGAGTTTAGAACTGCTAATTGGTATAAAATCAATGCTGATTTAAGATTTAGTGGCTTATTTGGATTATTCAAAATAGAGGAACTTCAGAACTAATCTTGAAAACAAATGTAAATTAAAGTAAAGTATATGAGTGAAGAAATACTCTACAGATTATTTTGAAAAGAAGTATAAAATCCTTTTTGATAAACTATTGCAAAAGGAAGGTTTTATTGATGATATAAAAAAGACACGAAGAGAGCTTGGATTACCAAAAGAAGGTTTCCCTAACATTACAGAATTAGCTGATTTTTTAATCAAGAAACTAAATAAAAAAGAACAAAGGTCCTTAACTTTATATGCCTTTCTTAGTTTCTATGAATACGAAAATAAAAAAGTTATACAAGAAGAAGATAGAGAAGATTTCTTGAATGCTTTTATGAAAAAACATAAAACAGGTATTGGAATGTTGCCAATGATGTTTGAGCTTTCAGGAATTATAGAAACTCATCATAGTTTGTTTACAAAACATACCATAATTGAAGATAGTAAAAATCTATCAAAATTATTTAAATCTGTTATGGGGTTAATGAAAAAATACTGGGGTGTTGATTTATTAGATGACCAAGTTATCGTTCATTATATTGAAAAGTATCTTTTTATGGGTCAAACTGGTGTAAATCAATATATAAAAAGTAAGGTTTCTTGTCATAATTGTAAATATCTTGGCATAGAACACTTTTCTCCAGATAGAAGAAATATGGAAGGCAAAGACGAAGGTCCTTATAGTAAAAACTATATTTTTAATAAACAAACAGTAGATATGTTATCTAGATATTTTAATAGTGTATTTGTAATTATTAAACCATATGCCACGAAGGAAATGGCTATTCAATATATAGAAGATAATTGGGATGACCTTAAAGAACATATTACAGACAAAAATACTTTTTATAAGCAATTTGATGTCCACCCTTCTATAATAAAAGAAAGTGATGATGAGAAAAACAGACTTGTATATGAGTTAAATAAACTATCAAAAAAAGAGTTATTAAAAAGATACAAAGGCGAAAAGAATTTTAATCATAAAGGTATCTATAAAGAAACAATAGTATCTGCAATTTTAGATGAAGAATACAATATAAAAATGACCTCTGAGGCAGTTAAAAAATCAGCTAGTCGTTTTGCCAAATCAATACAAGTTCAAAAAATACCTAAAGATATTAGGGACATTTAGTTTCCTGTTTTTTTAATGTAAATATCTAACATATTGCATAAAGAATATCCTTAAGATAATCCTTAGGGATTTTTTTATGGAGGATTTTAACAGCTCACAATCTAATAAAAAAGAAATACCAGATTTTGAAAATGTGGTCGGTCTTTTCAATCTGCTTTATAAGATTGATAAGCGAAATAATCCTCATCTTTATCAGACTAACAAAGAAGAAGGTAATGATAGACACAATAGTTTTATTGGTTCCTAAAGACAAAATACGGCTTTTAAATACGCCTAATAGCTCTTTATGGGACCTACAATCAAAAACAGATTTATATGATAAGTATGTAATAAACCCTACAAAATTACAGAAAGAAGGTGGTTATTACTACCCGCGTATTACTGGTTATAAAAGAAAATGGAAAGAAGAAAGAAATATCAAAATTGAGTTTTCTATACCTAAGCTTATATATAACAATAACTTGGATGAGATAGATGAAAATCAATTTAATGAAGTGGTCCACACTCTTAGAGAAAGATTAAAAGAAATGGGACTTGTTGCGTCAGAGAATGTTATAAAATACGCTCATATTAGTTCGGTCCATTATTCTAAAAACATAATCTTAAAAGATGGCTATAATGTAAATCAAGTTATAACAGAATTAAATAAAGCAGATGTAAGAAAATCTTTTGATATAGCTAAAACTCGTTTCTTGAATAATGGTCAAAGCTTATACTTTCATACCTCATCACACGAATTTGTTATTTATGACAAATTAGCTGATATGAAAAAAGATAGGAAAAGAGCAATAGACAAGGACCAAACAATGGTGCAAAGAAGCTTGTTTAATCAAATAGAAAAAGAAAAGGTATTAGAGGAGGTTTTAAGGTTTGAAGCAAGAATAGGCAAAAAATATAAGTTAGATAAATTATTGGAAAATATAGGATATAGTAAGAATTTAAATTTTTCAGAAGTGTTTAAGAAAGATATTAGTCAAAAGATATTAAAACATTATTGGCAAATACTTATAACAGACAAGAATTTAGGATTATTTACTATTCAAACAACAAATAAAGAAATATTAAGGAAAGTATTTCAAGCCAAGAATACAATAAAACCTAAACAAGCAATCTATCTTACAGGGTTAAGTATCTTAGCAAAAGAAGAAAAAGGAATGACTGAGTTAAGGTCCATAATAGAAAAGAAAGGACATTATAAAACTTGGTCCCGTATAGCTAAAGATTTTAGGGATATATCTAAAGAACTATCTTCTAATCTTGTAAGAAATTGGGTAAAACAAATAGAAAAAGAATTAGAAAATTATAAAACATTAAGAATAAAAGATTATGAAAAATAATAAACAAATAGAAAAAGATATGGCAAATATGCTTAAAGATTATTACTCAAAAGCAATTTCAAATAACATTAAAAGAGCTTTTGAACGAAAAAGAAGGTTATCTACTATTAAAAATTGCAATGTAAAGCGTTGTAAAGTATAATTATTAGATAATATAAAAAATTATGATTAAAGAAAAAGAGTTTTACAAAGCTGAGGACCTAGCTAAATTATTAGAAGTAAATATTATGACTATTTACAGATATATTAAAGCTAATAAACTGAAAGCATATAAAATAGGTCGCGAATTTAGGATTGATAAAGTTGAATTTAATAAGTTTCTTAATAGTGTAAGTAATAGATAAAGGTATGAAAAAAAATAGTAAAAATAAATTAAAAGTTGTAGATATATTTGCTGGTTGTGGTGGATTGTCTTACGGTTTTGAAATGGCTGGGTATGAAATTCTTTTAGGAATAGACAACTGGAAAGACTGTCTTGATACTTTTTTGCATAATCACGAAAACTCAAAAATTCTCTGTGAGGATATATCAAAAATAAAAAAACAAGACATAGATAAACTTATAGGCAATCAAAAGGTTGATGTGTTGGTTGGAGGTCCTCCTTGTCAGGGTTTTAGTTTGGCTGGGAAAAGAGATAGTAAAGATGATAGAAACAAACTTGTGCTTGATTATGTAAAAATGGTGAAGGACCTAAAGCCGAAATTTTTTGTTTTAGAAAATGTATTAGGTTTATTAAGTATGAAAGATGAGGGTGGTAATCTTGTAATAAAAAATTTAGAAAAAGAATTTAAAAAAATCGGATATAAAATTGCTTATAAACCATTATTTGCTCATCACTATGGTGTCCCTCAAAAAAGACAAAGAGTATTTATTGTTGGCAATAATCTTGATATAGATTTTGAATTTCCAAAACCAACACACGATGATGATAAGACTAAATTTGTTACTGTAGGTGAAGCAATCTCAGATTTACCATTATTAGAAAATAACTTTGGTGAAGAAGAAGCTAATCATAGAGTTAAACCAAAATCTAAATATCAAGAATTTATGAGAAGCAAAACTGATAAATTGTTGAACCATACAAAAAGCCAACACTCAGAGCAAACTATTAAAGTGATTAATTTAGTGCCAGAAGGTGGAAATTGGAAAGATTTACCGAAAGAATATCAGAACATAAGAAGTTATTCCAATACTTGGAGAAGATTAAATAGTAAATTACCTTCTGTAACAATAGACACAGGACACAGGCATCATTTCCACTATAAAGCCAACAGAGTTCCTACTGTAAGAGAAAGTGCAAGAATTCAGTCTTTTCCAGATAACTTTGAATTTAAAGGAACCCGAACAAGTCAATTTAAACAAGTTGGTAATGCTGTTCCACCACTACTGGCAAAAGCTGTAGCAGATAAAATATTATCTTATTTAAAGCAATATGAGTAAATTAGAATTTCATCAAACAAATTATATAGCTAAAAATAAATCAGATGGAACCGAAATAAAAATTTGTCCAGTTTGTTCTAATACATTTTCAGTAAAAGAAGATGTATGTAGTAAATGTAAAATGTATTTACCCTCCTTCCCAACTTCTTGGGTTAGGTCTGCAACTAATATATACCTATTAAGAAAAGTTTTAGAGTTTATGCATAAAAACCTAAACGGTATTTGTAATACAGAAAATCTTACAAGATTATTAATAGATAATTATATTATTTCTGTTGATTTAACTAGAATAAATGAACCAGTTTATTGGAGAGGTGGACCACGAAGAAGAGCGGCTGAGTATATATCAAATCTGCAATATTTAAATTTTCTAAAAAAGAATGATGGTAATTTTGAAATAACCGAGTCTGGTAAAAGTTTTATTTTAGCAGAAGATGTTTCTGACTACCTTTCTGTATTATCAAAAGCTTTTTTAGAATTAAAAATAGCAAACGAATATGATAAAAATGGTTTTTATTCAGAATACAACAACCATATCTTGTTCCAAAGTTTGAGAATTATTGATGATTTATCAAATAAAAATATTATTGCTACTATAGAAAATATTGCATTAGCTATAATGTCCAAAGATGAAGATGGTGCTTATGATAAAGCACTTGAAACCTCATTAAAGTATTCTCATAAAGAAATAAATAAATATTACTTTTCAAGAGGCAAGGAGTTTAATCGTGTTGTAAAAGGTGTGTTTGTTAGATGGTTAAACCAATCAAAGTTAATAAATATAACAAACAAAGAAAGAACTATTTTCTTAGAATTAACGGAATTTGGTAAAGAAATTTTTAACAAATATAAAGTTAAATACCTAACAGAAAAAGAAACAGGAGGAATACTGACACCTTATGAAATAAGGGATATTTTAGAAAAAAACATAGAACAACAATACCTAAGATTAAAAATATCAAGTGAAGTAAATAACAGAGCTGGTGCTGTGTGGGAAAATATAGTTAAAGAAAATCTAAATAAAATAGGTTTGGATGTAAAATGGTATAAAGAAACCACAGACTTTGTAAATATTGAATTACCTCCGAAAATTATGGCTTCTTTAACTGGTGGAACTAGACATAATCCAGATTTAATACTTCATAACCCTTTATGGTTAATAGACCCTAAAAAAGATGTAAATGCGGAAATGCATAAAGTTATGGCTTACGATGAATATGCTGAAATTGTAGATGGATTATCTATAATAGTTACTCAAAAAATGATGAGGACAGATAAGGCTAAAATGATGAAAGACTTAGATTTAAAGAAAGTATTGGTCCTAGATGGGTATGCTTTACAAGTCCTCTCAGACAACACAAAATTTTTTACAAAAGACAAGGTTATATCAATAATAGATGATTGTAAAAACAATATTCATTATATAAATGAAGAAGTATTGTTTGAAAAATATGTTTAATTTATGAAAGCAATAAGTATATCAAGAGTATCAACAGAAGAACAAAAAGAGAACTCCCCTGAAGCTCAAAATTTTAGAATTGAAAGTTATTTTAATAATAGAAATTATGAAATAATAAAAAAATTCAATTTTGTAGAAAGTGCATATAAACTAAAAAGAGATACTTTTGATGAAATAATGGACTTTATTATTGAAGCATCTAAAAAAGAAAAACTAGCTGTTGGTTTTGATAAGGTAGATAGATTATCAAGAAATATATTTGACAAAAGAGTTGCTAAACTATATGAACTTGCAATAGAAAACAGAATAGAACTTCATTTTGTTTCAGATGGACAAGTGATAGACGATAAGATGTCTGCTGGAGATAAGTTTGCTTTTGGAATGAAGCTAGGTTTAGCTAAATACTATTCAGATGCTATTAGTGATAATGTTAAAAGAGTTTTTGAACAAAAAAGAAGAAATGGCGAATGGACAGGTCCAGTTAAACTGGGTTATTTAAATGTGCCTCTTGATGAAGAAAACAGGACCAGAAAAGGAATTATTATAGACCCTGAAAGAGGTCATCTTGTAGCAGAAATGTTTATTTTATATGCTACAGGCAATTATTCTCTTGAAACAATTAGAGAGGAAATGACTAAGAAAGGATTGAAAAGTAAGAAGGGTTTTAAAGTATCAAAGAGTATAATAGAGAACATTTTGAAAGATAGTTTTTATTGTGGAATAGCCATATCTAGAAAATATGGAAAATATTCTCATATATATCCTAGATTGATTGATAAAGAAACTTTTGATAAATGCCAAGAAATAAGACAAGCAAGAAGGACTAAAATCAATAAAGAAAAATCAAAGGACTTTATATTTAAGGGACTTTTAAAATGTGATAATTGTGGCTGTAATATAACAGCAGAAGAAGTTAAAAAGAAAAGTGGTAAGACTTACAACTACTACTCTTGCACGAATGGTAAGAATATTTGTAAGAGAGTATATGTCTCAGAAACCCTGCTTTTAAGCGAAATTTACGCGATTTTAGGACGTTTAGAGGGTATTTCAATAGAAGCTCAAGAGAAGCTAGTTTTGAGGTTAAGAGAGCTAAATGAAAGCGAAGTTGAATATCATCAAAAGCAAATTGAGAGGATACAATCAGAATATAAAAGATATGGGATAATGAAGGATAGACTTACAGATACTTACTTGGACCCAAGCAATAAGAGTATTACTAAGTTAGATTATGACAAAAAGATGCTTGAGTATAATGACAAGATGCAAGTTCTAGAAATAGAATTATCAGAACACACAAAAGCAGATTTTGATTATAAAACCACTATAACTACAGTCTTTTCTCTATCAAGGAAAGCAAAAGAAATATTTGATAGTTCTGAAACGAATGAAAAACGAATGATTTTGAATTACTTACTTCAGAACTCTACTCTAAACGAAAAAACGCCTTGTTTTGCAATGCGTTCTCCGTTTAATTTGATACTTGGACTAGCTACTAGTCCAGACTGGCTCCCCCGGTAGGGATCGAACCTACGACCAATCGATTACATTTATCCTAAAATTACTTAAAGGGATGGACTATATCATATCCATGTTTTGCTTGCGCAAAATTTAGGACCGAGGCGCTTCGAATGTAAATTATTTACACCCTACTCCCTTACGGGATAGTCTCTACACCTTCCTTAATTTTCATTAAGGGTTGGCTCGGGATTGCCCATGACTTGTTTATTCGTCATTTGGGTTTCCCCGAATTCACCTCGTTTTCAATCTATCTTTCGATAGAAAGCTGCGTGACGCCAGATGCTACTTCTCTGTGACAATTTGCACACAAGAGAACACATTTATCTAACTCGTTGCGAACACTATCCCAAGATCTTGTATATCCTTTTGCTCCAATAGCGAACTTCTTTAGAGAAGGATCGATATGATGGAATTCTAAAGCATCTACACATTTTGAATAGTGACAAATAAGGCATTTGCCTCCTTTGTATTCAATCGCAAGATTTTTTACTTTCTTGCGTCTCTTCACAACGGCTTTGATTAACGCTTCGCGTCTATCGGCGTATTTCCTTTTGTCAGGCATAATACTAATTATACCAGTGGGAGGAAAATGTCCACAGTCGATTGCTCTACCGCTGAGCTACAGGGGAATATTCTATTTTCAAGTGATTTTGATTATATACCACCAAAACCACACAGAGACATACTATCAAAAATCACCTAAAAAAGCAAAAGCGTACTCCCCTGAAAAAAGACCCATATCCATAGGAATATTTAGAAAAATACGCTATACTACCAAGTATACAAATAATATAATTTATAATCTATGGCAAAACGAAGTACCAATCTTGGTATCAAACCTAAATCAATACACTCAAAGAAGACGAAAAAGCGTCTCGCAATCAAAAAAGAAATGCTTGCAAAAAAGGCTCTCAAAAAGAACCCTCGCAAGACAAAATAATCCCCTCTTTTTTACACACATACACAGACCTCGTCGTGTATGTGTGTTTTGTTTAAAACCCTTGGTATTTAAGTAAAAATACGCTACAGTAAGTATCTATATGGCACACGGAGAAGTCGTTATACGATTCGAGAAAGTTTCATTTGAATACGGGCACAATAAACCGATCTTAGAAGAGGTCGATTTTTCAATACGCCGTGGAATGAAAGTCACAATCATGGGTCAAAATGGTGCTGGTAAAAGTACCCTCTTTTCACTTATCACAGGCGCCTCAGAACCCGAAGATGGCAATATTCATCGAGCACAACGCACGACAATAGCCCTCTCTCGACAAGTTATCCCTCGAGATGAACTCGATCTCACTGTCCGAGCATTCTTCGAAAAATGCTTTACTCAAAAAGTCTACGATATCGACCCTCGCATTGACGCTGTTCTTGAGGTTGTAAATCTCAAGGGTCATGAAAAGGTTCACGACAGAATCATCAGTTCATTCTCTGGTGGTCAGCAAGCACGCCTTCTCCTCGCATCTGCGCTCATCCAAGAACCAGATATTCTCCTCCTTGATGAACCGACCAACAACCTCGACAAGGCAGGTATCGCACACCTCACTGATTTTCTCGTAAAATACAAAAAGACGGTTATCGTTATTTCCCACGACGCGCACTTCCTCAATTCATTTACTGATGCAGTCCTCTATCTCGATGTCTATACTCGAAAAATAGAACAATATGTCGGTAACTATACAGATGTACGCGACCAAATCGCCGCACGAATGGAACGAGAAAACAGAAAAAATGCTCTTCTTTCCAAAGAAATTCAAGCAAAGAAAGACCAAGCAAATGCATTTGCTATGAAAGGTGGTAACCTCCGTGCTGTCGCCAAACGAATGCGAGACTTAGCAGAAGAACTCGAAGAAGAAAAAGTCGATGTTCGCAAAGAAGACCGAACAATTCGCCCATTTACGATTCCCTTCCAAGAAGAACAGATTGGAGATATTGTGACCCTCACTTCTCTTTCGATACTCAAAAATAATAAACCGAAGGATATTAAGGTTGGTATTAAACTTCGTAAGAACAAACACCTTCTTCTCGCGGGACCAAATGGTATTGGTAAAAGCACTCTTCTTGAAGCACTCGCTCAAGGCAAAGCCAAAGGAGCAACTATCGCACCCGATGTACGTGTTGGCTATTACCGTCAAGACTTCTCGACACTTAATTTCAATCACACCGTATTTGAATCACTTGCTCACACACTCGAAGAAGTCACCGGTCGCGTCAATGAAGAAACAATCCGTGCAACAGTCGCAGGATTCCTGATAACCGGAGATATGGTACATACCAAAATCGGCAGTCTCTCTGAGGGTCAAAAGGGTCTCGTCGCATTTGCTCAGCTCGTCCTCACCCGCCCTGGACTCCTTATTCTCGACGAGCCGACCAACCATATCAACTTCCGTCACCTCCCTGTGATAGCAAAAGCACTCGATGAATACAAAGGTGCAATGATACTCGTATCTCACGTACCAGAATTTGTAAGTCAGATTCGTATCGATGAAATACTCGACCTTGGTGAAAAATAGCATCCGTTGACTTTACAACAAAAAAGAATACACTGTCTAAAAATTAGACGTACCATATGGATATACGAAAAAGACTCCTTCATGCGAAGAACACGTGTATCACCTGTATGGTATACGGACTTCTTGTTCTCTTTGTGTATATGTTCTGGAAGAGTGTATACCTCTGTATCACTTCATTATAAAAACCTCTTACCGAAGTAAGAGGTTTTTATGTATATGATAATTAGTGGGCTGGTGCTCCATGTGGTGCAGGCTTTTGTGTTATCTTTCGTGAAAGAATGATAATCGCTGCAATCAAGAGTACTACAAAGATCCACTCAAGGATTGTATCAGGCATAAAGTTCGATGAACTTCCAGCTGCTGATGCAGTCAATGTATTTTCCACAGGGGTCTGTGTTGTAGACTTCGCAGTTGAAGCAACGGGTGCTTTCTTCGCTACAGTTGTCGTCTTTTTTGCTTGAGACTGTGTCTGTGTTGTATTTGATGACGAAGAAGATGTTGCTGTCGATTGTGTACTTGATTGTGTTGTTGTCGATGCAGATACAGTTACCGGAGCTTCAATAAATGGAGACTCTGGAAGTGCTGTACGAGGCTGTAATTCCCACACGCCTGGTACATATGCAAAGGCAGATTGAGCAGAGAAAAGCATAATCGCAAGAACACCAGTAGTTATGAAATTGTGCATTGTTGTATTTTTCATACTAGTATTATAGCATATAAGTATCCTATTTGTCAAGTACCTCCATGAGTGTTCTATACCTATCAAAATAAGGCTTTTTTACTCCATATCTCTCTTTGGGGTATGGTATACTCAAATATATCTATGAAGAAAATACATCGTTTTATCACCCCTTATACTGTAGAAAATAACACTATTACAGTCACAGACCCTACCCTTTTTCATCAATGGAAGAATGTGCTTAAGTTTAAAAAAGGAGAAGAAATCATCCTTGTCGACAACACAGAAGGTGAAGCACATTGCATAATAACATCATATAAAGATGAGTCTGTTCTCTGTACGATCAGAAAGCAGATAGGTACTCAAAAAGAAACATTACGTGAAGTTACGCTCTATATGGCAATCCTTAAAAAGGAACATTTTGAATATGTCGTACAAAAAGCGTCTGAAATTGGTATTAGAAAAATAGTCCCCCTTATCACAGAGCGAACAATCAAAACAGGACTGAAATACGAACGTCTTGAAAAAATAGCAAAAGAAGCATCGGAACTCGCAGGTCTATCACGAGTACCAGAGATTAGTAAAATACATACATTTGAAGAAGCACTCAGTGAGAGTCTCGAATATAAAACTCGAATTATTTTTGACAAAGATGGTTCCGCCCCACATACACTCACACCCGACCCTTGTGCACTCTTTATTGGACCTGAGGGTGGTTGGACCGATGATGAATTACACAACGCAAAAGAATCTGGGTGTGAATCATTTTCACTTCTCTCTCATACACTCCGAGGAGAAACAGCGGGGATTATCGCAAGTTATCTTGCGGTGACCTTATAGCGTTTTAGAAAACTTCTTCGATGGAGAGGACACATTCCCTCTTTGTCGATTGCTTCGTAGTGTGCTTTTGTACCATATCCAACATGTGCATCAAAACCATACTCTGGATATTCGAGTGCATGACGTCGCATCACACTATCGCGAGATACTTTTGCAATAATAGACGCACAAGAAATAACAGGATGTAACTGATCCCCTCGGATAATTGTCTCTTGGTGTATGTATACCGCTGGGGCATGTAATCCACCATCGAGATAGATTGATACCTCACTCGGAGTAAGTGAAAGTTTAGAAAGAGATGTTTCAAGTGCTTTTTTAATTGCAGGATTAATACCGTGAGCATCAATCATATCCGCTCCAACATACGAAACTGCATAATCACAGAGACCACTCTTTTTTGCTTCCTTGAGATAGAGATACCATGCATTCCTTTGCTTTTCAGTAAGTTTTTTTGAATCACGAAGTGGTACATCGATAGTAACTGAATCAAAAAAATTAGCCAAACATGTAAAGGCACACACAGCCACAGGCCCCGCAACAGGACCTCGCCCCACTTCATCTACCCCAACGAGAATCTTCATGGTGATATTGTATCATAAGCTTATATCAAAAAAAGATAACACAACCAATCCCTATGAATAACTCGGTGGTGTTTCAATCACGCCAGATATGTGGTTTGAAAGCCTCGCGAGAGCATACAAAAGAGATGAAAGTCTATTGAGATACGCACGCGTAGTCGCCCCGATACCAGCACCCTCTTCGTGAACTTGTACCACTCGACGCTCGGCTCTTCGCGCGAGAGTACGGGCAACATCAAAATGAGCAGCGAGATCGGTACCCCCTGAAATAAAAAATGTCTTTATAGGAGGAAGTATTTTTTCGGTAGTATCTATTATGTTCTCAATATGTGTTATTTTTTCTTCGACTAAACCCTTTGGGAAACCAGCAACCTCTGCTTGAATAATAAATAACGTCTCTTGAACATCATGCACAATAGAATCAAATGCAATTGCTGTATTATTTATTTCAATAGTGTATCCATACTGCTTGCTTAATACTTTTACAATACCGAGAAATGAATTAATTTCATCAAGTGCACCAAGAGCCTCTGCTTTTGCGGAGCTTTTTGAAATTCGCTGATCAGAGCCAAATGTTTTTGTTGTCCCCCCATCCCCTTTTCTCGTATAAAGCATATTGTTTGTAATGTGTATTATATACTATCTTTTTACACCACACATCACCATCTCTTCAAGGAATCACAACAGAAAATACTTATTTAATTTGTCAATAAAATCACTCCTTTCTATCTGGTATAATCGTTCAATGGATTCTAAATTTATTCACCTACACACCCACTCACACTACTCCCTTCTCGATGGACTTTCAAAAATTCAGGATATTGTTCGTATTGCAAAAAGCCACGGTATGCCTGCTGTTGCTGTGACTGACCACGGCAACATGTACGGTGCAATCGAATTCTATCAAGAATGCCAAAAGGCAGGTATTAAACCAATCATAGGCGTGGAAGCATACATCGCTGAGCGTGGACGTGCCGACAAAGAATCAGGTATCGACAACAAACGCTATCACCTGACACTCCTTGCCAAAAATAAACAAGGATACAAGAACCTCATGCGTCTGGTAACAATTGCAAACCTTGAAGGATACTATTATAAACCTCGCATGGACAAAGAGATTCTCCGTCTCTATAGCGAAGGTGTTATTTGTCTTTCAGGGTGTCCTGCCAGCGAACTCTCAAAAGCAATTATCAATAAAAATGAAGAAAAAGCCGAGGCCCTCATTGCTGAATACCAAGATATTTTTGGAAAAGAAAATTATTTCCTCGAAGTACACAGCCACCCAAATGTCCCCAATGACAAAGAACTCCGTATGGGAATTATCGCCCTTGGTAAGAAATTCAACATCCCTCTTGTCGCAACACAAGACTCTCATTACCCATGCCACGACGACCATGAAGCTCACCACACACTTCTCCAGGTAAATACGGGAGCAGAGGGCAAGGATGGTAAATTTGAATTCTCCGAAGATGATTTTTCTCTCATCAATGAAAAGACAGCACTCGAGTATTTCAAAGACGCGCCAGAGGCTGTCGCAAATACACTCATGGTTGCAAATCTTTGCGAGGAATATGACCTCGAACTCGGCAAAGCATACTTCCCTGATTACCCAATCGAAGATGGAAAAACCGCAGATATAATGCTTCGAGAACGTGCCTTTGCCGGTTTTGAATTTCGAGAACTTCCTCAAAATGAGGTCTATCTCAAACGTATTGAATACGAACTCGATATTATTAAACAAAAAGGATACCCTGCGTATTTCCTCGTAGTGAGTGACCTTCTTCGTTTTGCTCGTGAAAATGGTATTCTCACAAACATCCGAGGATCAGTTGCCGGTTCTCTAACAACATATCTTCTTGGTATTACAAATGTTGACCCAATTGAATACAAACTCCCCTTTGAACGATTCTTGAACCCAGAACGTCCCTCACTTCCCGATATTGATATGGACTACGCCGACAACCGCCGTGATGAGATGATTGCCTATGCAAAATCAAAATACGGTGAAGATAAAGTTGCTCAAATCGGAACATTTGGAACAATGATGGCCAAAGGTTCAGTAAAAGACGTCGCTCGTGCACTCGGATATCCATATGCTATTGGAGACCGTATTTCAAGTATGATTCCTCTTGGTTCACAGGGTGCTCCAATGACGATAGACCATGCGATAGAAATCGTCCCTGAACTCGCGGACGCATACAAAAAAGAACCTGACACAAAAAAGATTATCGACCTTGCAAAGAAAATGGAAGGGTGTGTGCGACACATCTCCGTACATGCCGCTGGTGTCGTTATCGCACCACGACCACTCTATGAATTCTCTCCTGTGCAATATGACCCCAAGGGAGGTAATATCATCACGCAATACGATATGTATAGTATCGAAGACGCAGGACTTCCTAAATTTGATTTCCTTGGTATTCGAAACCTCGCAATTCTGGCTGATGCAATCCGCCTCGTAAAGAGTATTCACAATGTCGTTGTTGACCTTGACCGTATTGATTTGAAAAATAGAAAAACATTTGAAATGCTTGCACGAGGAGAAACGATGGGGCTCTTCCAACTCAACGGTTCTGGTATGACACGCTATCTCAAAGAGCTCAAAGCCTCAACAATTCACGATATTAATGCCATGGTGGCACTCTATCGCCCTGGACCGATGGAATCAATCCCTGAATACATCAAACGTAAACACAACCCAATGCTTGTACGATATCTTGACCCTCGTCTCAAAGATATCCTCGACCAATCGTTTGGAGTTGTAACATACCAAGATGACGTGATGATGATTGCGATCAAACTCGCAGGATATTCATGGCTCGAAGCCGACAAGCTTCGTAAAGCAATGGGTAAAAAAATTGCATCAGAAATGGAAGCACAGAAAACAAAACTTCTCGAAGGGTTTGTAAAAAATGGAATGACCGAAAAGATGGCAAAAGAATTTTGGGCATTGATCGAGCCATTTGCTGCATATGGATTCAACAAGGCTCACGCAGCGAGTTATGGTCGTGTCGCCTATCAGACGGCATACATGAAAGCAAATTTCCCCGTTGAATACATGACTGCAATCCTCACTGCTGAATCAGGTGATACTGAGAAGGTTGCTGAAATCGTCCATGAATGTGAAAAGATGGGTATCCGTGTCCTTCCTCCTCATATCAATGAAAGTTTTGGTGGCTTTACGGTTATTGCTGGTTCAGACAAAGAGACGGGTCGTACGATTCGTTTTGGACTCTATACGATTAAAAATCTCGGTCAAGATATTGCCGATGCGATAATCGCTGAACGAAAACAAAATGGCCCTTTTAAAACCCTCGCTGATTTCTTTAGTCGAATACAACACAAAAATCTCAATAAAAAATCAGTTGAAGCACTTGCCAAATCAGGAGCTATGGATGGCTTTGGTGAAAACCGTGCTCAAATTATCGGTAATCTTGAAAAACTTATTGCCTTTAATAAAGAATCAAAAGGAAATACTTCCCAGGTCTCACTCTTTGGCGAGATTGGTGGTATTGAAATAACACTAAACCTCGCAGATATACCCGAGGCAACAATGGCAGAACGTCTCACCTGGGAAAAAGAACTCCTTGGGTTGTACATCTCAGGACACCCGCTTGATGCATACCGAGAAAAAATAGAAAAATCAGGTACCGTAATCAAAAAAGCAAAGACCCTCGTACGAGTTGGTGCACTCGTCACCATTGCTGCTATTATTGATGAGATAAAACAAGTAACAACAAAGACAAATTCCCGTATGGCCTTTCTCAAACTTTCTGATTATACAGGGTCTATTGATGCAGTTATCTTTAGTAAGCTCTACGAACAACACAGAGAGATGCTCCTCGCTGATACCATCGTCGCTATTCAAGGAAAACTCACCGAACGAAACGGAGAGAAAAGTATTGCCATCGAAAACATCAAGAAAATATAACAAAACACCCCGACATGTCGGGGTGTTTTGTTATAGAGATGATTACGCAACAAGATCAGTTGGGTCTTCGCCAATAGTTTCCATAATCTTCAATACCTCTTGTGGGTATTTAGGAATAACAGAGTTGTACTTTCGAAGAATCTGTTCTGTTGTTTTACCTTCATAATATCGTGCGGTGTTGGGGTTATTACCACCAAGACTTTCTGCAACGATTCGGATTGAGTCATCGATAGACTTAAAGCTCATTTTACATGAACCGTATCCAAAGACACTGTTCGCAGCTTTTTTACAAGCCTGCTTACCTCCCGTACTTTCGCGCATTGCGATTGCAGGGAGTAAACGCCAGTCAAGGCCATTCTTCTCAGCTTCTTCAACGAATGTTTCGCCAAAGCCAGCAAGAGGAGCACCTTTTTCTTTGAAATACGCGTCAATCTTTTCTGCTCGTTCCTCACGAATCTTTTCTTCTTGCGTTGTTATCACAGAAGATTGGATTACGCTATTTTGACTAAGTGTTACAATCTGACTCTGCAATGCGTTGAATCCAGAAAACGGAGTGATTACAACAAGCATTGGCATAGCCACAAACGACTGCATAAACTTTTTGAATTTTTTAGTGTGCATAGTGAGCGATTACGCTTCGCAAAACGCCATAACTGGATTGATTTTTACCTACCCGATAGAAGGGTAAATGAAAAAGTCCGTGTATGTATATCAATAATTGAATACTGATATGCATAACCGAACCTAGGTATATAGTAGCACAAAGGGTTCTAAAAGTCAATAGTTATACCATGCTTTTTGGTATCGTCAAATCAATAAAACCCTTATAATATAAGGGTTTTATTGATTTGATACCTTGACAGAATGTAACTAATTATTGCCCTATTTGCCTTTATTTAAGGGATATATCAGGATTTTTGACAAGAATACTCTTTTGTATTTTAAATGTCCTTATTTTTCAATGAAATTACTCCATAGAAATACCCTTCACTCGAGATGAATCTCGAATGAAGGGTATTTACGGTCATTTTGTGTTCTCAAATACAAACTCCTTGTACTAAGCATTCAAACCGTGACAGTTCTTATATTTCTTGCCTGAACCACACGTACAAGGGTCATTTCTTCCCACTTTTGGTTCCCCTACTACGGGTGCGACTGCTTGCTCATCTGATGCAGAATTGAGAATAAGAGATTGTTTTTCTTCGGTAATTTCTGTTCCTGTATTCCCTTCTTCAATATGCATTGTCGTAATACGAGATACTACTTCATTACGGAAAGATGCCTCCATTTCTTTAAAGAGGCGCAAGCCTTCTTTTTTGTATTCAATAAGTGGCTCTCGCTGGCCGTAAGCACGAAGATTCACAGAACTTCGTGTGTATTCCATAGTCTCAAGATGTTCAACCCATAGGGTATCTATCGTATAGAGTGCAATACGTCTGACTGTTTCAAAGAAGGGTGTATCACCATATTGAGCTCTCTTTTCTAGTACAACAGCAGGAAGTTCCGTATATGATGTTCCAAGTTCATCAAGAAAACGAACAAGTTCGTTGTAGTCACCGGAGAGGAACATCTTTCGTCGTCCATAGACAATCCCACGCTGGTGATTGAGAACATTGTCATATTCAAGCGTGTGTTTACGAGAATCAAAGTGGAAGCCTTCTATTTTTGCCTGTGCGTTCTCGAGGGCATTTGAGATAAAACGATTTTCAATTGGCTGATCTTCTGGAATACCAAAACGCCCCATCATGCTTTTCATTCTGTCCGAACCGAAAATACGCATTAAATCATCTTCGAGTGATACATAGAATTGAGTCGTACCAGGATCACCCTGACGACCAGCACGACCTCGGAGCTGGTTATCGATACGACGTGCTTCATGACGTTCTGTTCCAAGAACAAACAAACCACCGAGACTTCGAACTTTTTCATAATGATCTTTATCGTATGGTACCCCACCGAGTTTGATATCCACACCACGACCAGCCATATTTGTCGCTACAGTTACCGCCCCACTACGACCTGCATTGGCAATAATCTCACCTTCACGTTCATGATTCTTTGCATTAAGAACAGTATGTGTAACCCCTGCTTGTGTGAGATACGCAGAAAGAAGTTCATTTTTCTCAATTGATGCAGTACCGATAAGCACTGGCTGTCCTGTTTTTGATATTTCTTTTACTCGCTCTGTAATAGCCTGAAACTTACCCTTTTCGGTCTGATAAATGAGGTCATTGAGGTCAATACGATTAATAGGTCGATGTGTCGGCATAACAATCACGTCGAGACCGTATACTTTATGAAATTCTTCTTTTGAAGTTTCGGCGGTACCCGTCATACCAGAAAGCTTCTCGTAAAATCTAAAATAATTCTGGAATGTAATCGAGGCAACAGCACGAGTTTCTTTCTCGATTTTAACCCCCTCTTTTGCTTCAACCGCCTGATGAAGTCCATCGCTCCAGCGTCGTCCTGGTTGGAGTCGACCAGTAAACGTATCGACAATGATAATTTCGCCATCTTTGATAACGTAGTCTTTATTGTTTTCATAAAGTGCACGAGCACGCACCGCAGTCTCGAGGTGATGAACGTATTTAATCCCCTTTTCAGTATAGATATTTGAAATACCGAGCAATGATTCTGCTTTTGTAATACCTGCATCAGTAAGTGAGATTGCTTTCAATTTCTCATCAACAGTATAATCTTCTTCTTTTTTGAGTTGTTTTGAGATATCAGCAAATGTGTAATACAAATCCTCAGAATCTTCGGCTTGTGACGAGATAATAAGTGGCGTACGAGATTCATCTATCAAAATAGAGTCTACCTCGTCGACAATTGCATAGTGATACCCGCGACCAACAATATCATTGATATTTCGAGCGAGGTTGTCTCTCAGGTAATCAAAACCAAATTCATTATTTGTTCCGTATGTTACATCACATGCATATGCATCACGACGACTACACGGACGAAGAAATTCATATTGTACACGAAATGTGTTTACCTCGGCATCTTCTTCTTGGGTCACGTGTGAAGAATCATACATAAATGACGTACCCTGAGAATTAATCACTGAAACAGTAATACCAAGGAAAGAAAATATTTGTCCCATCCACACAGCATCACGTCGTGAAAGATAGTCATTGACCGTCACGATATGCACACCTTTTCCCGTAAGTGCATTGAGATACGCTGGAGCAGTTGCAACGAGTGTCTTACCTTCACCAGTACGCATCTCTGCGATAGAACCATTGTGGAGTGCAATACCACCAAGAAGCTGTACTTCGTAATGACGTTCATTGCGAACACGGCGAGATGCTTCTCGGACGAGGGCAAATGCCTCGGGCAATATATCATCGAGTGATTCACCTTCTGCTATTCGTTTCTTAAATTGATTTGTTTTTTCTTTAAAATCTTCATCAGCAAGCACGCTCATATCCGCTTCGAGTGCGTTTATTTTCTGTATACTATTCTGCCATTTTGAGATTGACCGTGTGCTTTCAGAGCCAAAAATACTATTAAATATACTCATAGTCTTCGCATTCTAACACAAAAAGAAAATCCCCGATAGAGAGGGGATTTTCTTTTTACTTTCGAAACAAAGAGTACTATGCGCGCTTCTTTGTAGTTTTTTTTGCTGCCTTCTTTGTAGCCTTTTTCTTTGTTGTCTTTTTTACTGCCTTCTTTGCTACCTTCTTTTTTGCTGCCATATATTTAAAAAAAAATTATTTTTAAAAGATGTGTGATTTCACGACCTTACAAATTTTTTTTAAAAAAATAATTTTGTAAAAAAAATAATCACACTCACAAATATATTATCTCTTATCTACACACAAGGTGCAATACATTTTCTAAAAAAAATGTGGATAACTTTTTTATTTTTGAAAAAAAATATTTTAAAAATTTTTTATATAAATAAAAAAATAATTTTACAGAAAAAAATTTATACACACATGCGATAAAAAATATTTTTATCGCATGTGTGTATAAAAAAAATAAAATGAAAAACACCCTGCTTTGGACAAGGTGTTTTTCATATATGTGGTTTGTGTCTATAAGCCGAATTCTGTGCTTCGACAAAGTCGAAGTGATAGATATTTATCTAGGATGAAAATTACTCTTCACCTCAAGCGATTCAGACTTCGAGTAAACTCGAAGAATACGATCTTGCACACACGTAAGGATTTAGCCGTTTCACTTTCATGTTTCCATGAACTTATCCCCGAAGGGATCCTAGCCTTTCGGCGTCGGCGTCACTGCTCGCACCTCTTATCTTACGATAGACGGGCGTTACCCGCTACGCTTGCATGCACAGCATGCAAGTTATAAAGTGTAAAAGTTGAAAGTTATAAAGTAAATACAAATGCATTCCCTTTCTAACATTATGAACTTTTGACCTTATAAGCTGTATGCTATACATGCTGTGTGTTCGGACTTTCCTCACCGCACACACAGTGTGCAAGTCACTAGAGTTAAAAGTTTATAAAGTTTTAAAGTTTACAAAACGGATGCGTATTGCATTTTGCTTTATGAACCTTATAACTTTCTACTTTATAACTTGATGAACTGCATACTATGCGCGTGGCGCATCTATCCAACACAAACCCACGCACACTATAGCAAAGCACGAGACACTTGACAAGAGGCATTGTATTTGCTATACTCTTTGTGTGAGTAAGCGTTCCAACAATTTTTAAAGCAATTGCCTAGCAAAACCCTCCCGAGCAATCGGGAGGGTTTTGTATGTATACAGCAACTCTACGCTCTGGTATTTTGCTATATGATACGATATACTTATTTCTAGCAGTCGTTGTGTGTTCTAGTCAGCGGCTGCACTCACATAGGCAATTGTGTTGGAGTTAGCACCCGCTGACTAAAGCACATAACAAAAAACACTCCGAGAGATCGGAGTGTTTTTTGTTATGTATTAGATATGAGTATTTGTTTTCTTTTTATCTTGAACATATCGTGCAATCAAAACGATTGCCATGATACAGATAAGAACAAGCAACCATCCAATAAATGTTCCTGGGAGGAATGAGCCACTTTGCGCAACAGATGCTCCGAGAAATTGTGCATTATCAAATGCATTAGGAAAACCACTCCATGGATCAGAGATTACATCTCCCGTACCAACAGTCTGTACAACAGTACGAACTGTTTGTGTTGGAGTGTATGATGTCGCTCCACCAGCGAGTGTCGTAAATGAAACAGTATTTCCATAGAATGTATATCCATAACTATTGGTATACCCAACACGATAGCAATATGTTGTTTGCGGTGAAAGATTTGTAAAAGTATATGAGAGATTCATTGTACCTGATGAAGTACGCTCGGCGTATCGATTACCAGATGAACATGTAAATTCAATCCATGAAGTAAGCGTCTGACCACTTCCATACACATATCCAGATACTGTTGCACCTGTGTGTGAAATATTAGTTGGAGCATATGTCTGTACGATTGGTGCACTACCGCCACCACTTGAACCGCCACCACCATTACCTCCTCCGCCACCACCTGATGAGCGAATATCGACGAATACCTGACGAGTTGTTGAGCCAAAATTATTTGAAGCAGTAAGTGTGTATGTCGTTGGAGAATATACGGCAAGAGAATACGTACCTGAAGATACTGGACCTACTGTGCCAATCGTTGGTGCAATAGATACATTTGTACATTGTGTTGTTGACCATGAAAATGTTACCGATGTACCAGAATATACATATGTATCAGATACCGAGAATCCATCAATAGAACAAGTCGGTGATGCGACAAGTGGAAGTGTTGTGAATTGAAGAATATTTGATGCTTTTGTTGTACCAGCACTTGTCACAGCAACAGCACGGAAATAGTATGTTGTGTTTGGTGAAAGAGCACCAACTGATGCACTCATTGAACCAAATGTAGCAGGTTCTGAAACTGATGTTGTTTTTGAGATAAGAGAACTCGAGAGTGTACCATATTCAAAATATGTTGATACAGGAAGTCCATTACCATTGAAATACCCATTGAGCATTGCAGATGTTCCAGAAACAAGACTCGCAGAATTTGTACTCACTACTGGTGGAACTATTGATACAGCTGGAAGTGTCTTGAATGAAATCACATTTGAAGCAATAGATACACCTGATGCGTTTTGTGATACTGCACGGAAATAGTACGTCACCCCAGGAGTAAGACCTGAGACCGTGTAACTATATGAACCATAGAGTGATCCTTGGACCATCTTAGGAGTAAGTGCAATTGAACCACCTGAAGCTGCTGTTCCATATTGGAAAGCAGTTGAAACAGGAAGAGTTTTACTATTGTAATACCCGTGTAATGTCGCAGATGTTGTCGTGATATTTGTTGCAGAATTTGTATTAATAACAGGAACAGCCGCAGATGCAGTCTGTGCACCAACGGACAAAAATGCAATACCAAATACGAATGGAATAATTTTTTTGATGATTGTTTTCATAGAATATAAATACATACGTTATGCATATATAGATAATATGCCTCTCTTATATGTCATGGTATTATATCACAGACTATACCATTTTGTCAATAGACTCTTTATACCTTATTTTCTAACATAGATTGACAAAATGTCAATAAAATGTTACCCTTAAAGCAAAATAAAAAGCACATTAATATGAGAAAAAAAGTATGTATTTTCCTGTTCTTCCTCGGAGGAATATGGACAGTCAAGGTATCTGCACAATCGTTTTCTATTAAGAATGATTCGATTGTGCACGTATCTGGAAATCCTAATGCGGTGCGTGTATATGCCCACATGACACTCGCCCCTTCATCCACAGCACTGGTTGAAGTATTCCTTTCGGAGTATGCAAACTGTTCTGTATCTGTAGGTGGTGGTCAGAAATCAATTACTGCACCAAATCCCCTCGCATCTGTATCTATTATGCACACATTTTCAGTCACAAAACCGGGGCACTATTATGCACGATGTACAGGATATGATGATAAGGGAAATTATAATTTCAAGACGAATATCTTGCATATATACATACCCAGTCTCATACTTGGCACACAGGATCTTTCTCGACCGACACTTTCTGTGTATCCCAACCCGGCAACAGATGTACTCATACTTCCTGAGACAGGACCGTATGAAATCATCACATACACTGGGCAGGTTGTAGCAACAGGAATATGCACTGAAACAAAATCAATCCCTGTACAGACATTACAAAATGGAACATACATTATCGTAACAAATGGGCGACAACGATATGTATTTATCAAAAAGTAAAAAACGTACAAAAAAGCACTTCAAAAATGAAGTGCTTTTTTAGTATTAAAAATTTAACAGGAGTGCAATAATCAAAAATATCTTTTCTTTTGTTCCGTTCTAGAGGTCTTTCCCTCAGCCAATGTGCTTTTAGGTCCGTGCACATCTGGACCATTATGTGCTCAATTGAGGCACATAATATCGACTCAATAAGACCTTCCCACTTCGCATAAGCGAAGATAAGAGATCGGTTTCAAATTGAATTATTCCACGACCAGCTTCCGCTAGCCGTGCCTTGTTACGACTTATTCCCTGTCACCGAGCTTACTGTAGGCCCTCCGTGTGGAGAGATTTCGAGTATTCCCGGC
>JAGOOZ010000029.1 GCA_017992215.1 Minisyncoccota bacterium | reverse complement strand
GTCTTCGACTGTTGGTTCTGGGGGGACGCTGACCATGCAGGGTGCGGGAAGTGGTGGTTCTTTTGTCGTAACGACTGATGCTGGTAATTCTCTTACGTATACCGATGGAGGAGATTTTGGTATTGGAGTCAGTCCAACATATCGACTTGATGTTGCTGATAATGTTGCTGATTATGCAGCACGAATATTTAATGATGGAAATAGTACCAACAGAAAAGGTCTTTTGATTCAGGCTGGTGAAGATACTCCAATCGGGGCTGTTAATACACTCATTGATTTTAATGATGGTGATGGGGATTTGGTTGGTTCAATTTCATTTGATAGCCTTCAAACAAATTTTAATACTACTTCTGATGCTCGACTTAAAGAAAATATTGTAGATACGACTCTCTCTATTGATTCATTGCGTGCTATTACTATCCGTGATTATTCGTACGTCAAAGACCCATCTCATCAGACCGCACATGGTGTCCTCGCTCAAGAATTGTATGCGATTTATCCAATTGCTGTCTCTAAGAGTGATGACGGTGAGGGGAATCTTATCGAAGGGGCTCGTCCATGGATGGTTGATTATTCAAAACTTACACCACTTATCATAAAATCAATTCAAGATTTGGATATTGTCGTTCAAGGACTCGCATCTCTTGATCTTGAAAATCCAACGTCTCTTGGTTCTCTCGTAAAACAATTCCTTGCTGATAATATTCTCAGTATAAAAGATCTCACTGCTCAAGTATTCCGTGTCGATGGAGAGGTTTGTGTTGATGAAGTCTGTATCACAAAAGAGCAATTCAAGCAGATGCTTATCAATGGTGGGGGTACACAGCAGAATATACAAACACCTCCTCCATCAACAGAAGGGATTCCAGGGCAGGGTAATACGAATACACCACCTGTGGATGATGAAGATACTACACAGTCACCGCCAGAAGAAGGGGAGGCATCGAGTGGCGATTCAGATGTTCCACCAGTAGAGACTGTCGTAGAAGAGACCCCACCCGCACCAGAGCCCGTAGTAGAGAATCCACCAGTACCAGTTGAGTAACATAATAAAACACCCGAGATGTCTCGGGTGTTTTATTATTGATTTAAATACTTTTTACAATTCGAGTGAATGTCTCAGGATTGTGTTCTGCCATGTCAGCGAGTACTTTTCGGTCGAGACCGATGTTCTTTTTCTTGAGCTTGTCGATAAAGACGCTGTATGACATTTCAAATGGTCGAACTGCTGAGTTGATACGAAGTGTCCAAAGCGAACGTGCATCAGCTTTCTTGTCTTTTCGGTGTGCAAATGAGTATGCACCAGCGTGATTAAGTGCTTCCTTTGCGGCAGCTTCTTTGTTCTTGCGTCCAAAACGGAATCCTTTTGTTTGTGAAAGGATATTCTTTCGACGTTTATTTTTTATGATACCTCTTTTTACTCGTGTCATATAGATTGATTACTTGTGGCTAATGTTTGGCTTGATAATTATTTTACGTTTGCGAGATACGTGCGAGCATTTTTTGTTGAAATAGCAAACTCTGTCATTTTCTTTCCATTCAACTGTCGTCGTCGAGACTGTTTTGAGTTGAAGTGGTTAAAACCTGGGGCACGTGCTAATACTTTACCTTTTCGGGTAACCTTTAAACGCTTTGTTAATGATTTGTTTGTTTTGATACTCATCCCGTTTAGAAGCAGGTCGCGGTCATAATCTGAATTCTGCTTGTTAATTAATTGTATAATTCGACTTTTTAATACGATTTTCCCTGATTAGTAACTGCGATCGCGGCTTCTAACGGGACTCATATAATTATTTCTCTCGCTCTATTGTAATTGTTGGACCTTTTGGACCTTTTTTGTATTCTTCAGCAATTTTATAGTTTTCTGTGATCAAGTGAAGCACTCGATCAAGACGTTCTCGTAAAAATGCATCTGGCATAAACTTTGAACGACCTGAGAGAAAGAGTTCTACCTTGATTCGGTGACCTTCTGCAAGCCATTCTGATGCCTTACGAGCCTTGAGGGAAAGATCATTGTCTCCAGTACCGATTTTGATTTGAATCGCTTTTGTTTCGGTTCGTTTCGCACCGGCTTTGGATTTTTTATCTTTTTTATTTTGCTCGTATTTGTATTTTCCGTAGTCTGCAATTTTTGCAATCGGAGGGTTTGTTGTACTTGTGATTTCAATCAAATCAAGACCGAGAGAGGTTGCCCGTGCAAGTGCTTCTTTTAAACTTAAAACACCAAGGTTTTCACCTGTTTCTGAAATCACGCGGACTTCACTCGCTCGTATGTTGTTGTTGATTCGTTCTCTCAAGTGAGTTTTACCAGCCGATAGAAAATAAATAGACTACCTACCTAGGGACAATAGTAGCATATTCATGTTAATATGGCAATATGAACCCCTATCTCTCTCTTGTGTATAAAAAACCGGGTCAAACACCCCTTGAGGCTGTCACAGAAGCTAAAAATATGAACCCTTTATGGTCTCATCTTCCTGTTACCTATGCCGGTAGGCTCGACCCGCTTGCTGAGGGGGTTTTGGTATTACTTGCGGGTGAGGAATGCTTAAAAAAGGATACGTACAATGCTCTTTCAAAAGAATATGTTGTAACCATGCTTCTTGGTTTTGCGACCGATACCTATGACAGTATGGGACTTGTCGAGGATTTTGTACCAGAAGATATGTATAACGGAGAGGAATTTTTACAAGGACTAATGCCTGTATATCCTCAGTATGCAGGTCGTATTCGTCAGTCGTATCCACCATATTCATCTCGGACGGTATTAGGGAAACCACTCTTTGCGTGGGCACGAGAAGGACGGTTGGATGAAATTACAATACCCGCACATGATGTATCTGTTGAATCTATTGAACAGATAGAAATGGGAGAGATTTCTCGAGATGCTCTTCAAAAGAAAATACGAGAAGATATTAATCGAGTGTCTGGTGATTTTCGTCAAAAAGAAATTCTTGAACGATGGGATACAATTCTTGCTTCGTATACTAATTTTGTCTTTAAAACAGTTACTTTGAAAATTGTATGTGGAAGTGGAGTGTATGTTCGAGCCCTTGTTCATGAAATAGGGAAGACGTCTGGCGTTCCATCTCTTGCACTTAGGATTGTCCGAACAAAAGTGGGGGAGTATACGTTACCGTATGAGTAAAAACTATTTTTATATTATAAAAAACAAAAACACCCCTAAGGGTGCAGTGTTTTGTGGCGTCGTAGAGTACTACGACATCCTACAAAAATATACTCGTGCAAGCACTCGTTATTTTTGTGGAGATGCTGGGAGTTGAACCCAGATGCAAAAAGCAGTTCTCTATGAATCTACGCGTGTATCTTGTTCAGTGGGTTTAGGTATGTATTCAAAAGAGCAAGAAAGAAAAATACATACCGAGCTTTATATTGTCGGGACGAAAGACAAGCTTTCTTTTGTCCGTATTCCGATAGTATTATGCCCTACTCTTTATATCGGATATCAAAAGAGAGGACACTCACACGGCCGTTTTGTTAGGCGAATGCGAGAGTAAAGTTACCAGCGTATGGTGACTTTACTGAAGCGACGTTCTTTGCAGATAGTCTTTTACAAGAAGTTTAAAAAGATTCCTGTGGACTTTACGCGCACATAGAGAATGACACTTCTTGTCGAAGCCCGTCATCCCCAATAATAGATTATCAACGATCTTTATATTCTCTCCGAATCTCTCGGTCTGTTTCGCGTTTTTTGATTGTTTCTCGCTTGTCGTGGATTTTCTTACCTCGTGCAATGGCGATTTCAACCTTAATACGTCGACCCTTACTATACAATGAAATAGGAATAATCGTCAATCCTTTTGTGTTGTCAGCATCAGCAAGATGCTTAATTTCCTTTTTAGAGAGCAGGAGTTTTCGTTCTCGGTCGGGATTGTGCCCGATATTGTTCATTGGTTGATATGGGGTGATATGCATACCAACAAGGAAAATCTCACCACCTCGAATTGAACAATAGGAACCCGAAAGACTTGCAGACCCATTCTTGAGAGATTTTACTTCGTGTCCGAGAAGTTCAATACCCGCTTCGAATTTCTCTTCGATTTCATAATTAAAGTGGGCTTTTCTATTGTCTATGTGGACTGTCATCCCAGTAGTAAAATTATAGTAATAAATTTATGTATAATCCAGTGTATTTCTCTCGTAGTATAAGAACCTTGATACTGTTGTTTACTCTAATTTACTACGGGACAAGTATAGGTCTATCGTATCAGTAATAGGTGATAATATCAAAATATAGCCTTATAGTATCTATTTTCCTATATACGGATGTTATATTGACAAATTTTGTATATTATATATAATATTAAAAACAATTTATTGTATAACTTAAAATAATTGGTTATGAAAAAGAGGGCTATTATTGGCTTCATTATCTTTGTTGGGATATGTGTTGCCGTGGTTACTGGATTTTTGGTTCATGATGTTCTGGAACAAAAAATTATTTTCACTGTTATTATCAGCATTATTGCTGGGGCTCTGGGTTCATTCTTTGCTTTCTTATTTTTCTTTGGGAATACTCCCGTTGATGAAACTGGAAAGACTCCACAAAAAGAATAATGTTCCTCAGAAAAGCGATTCTCTATAGAGGTCGCTTTTTTTGTTTTTGTGTTGCTTTGTGTATACTACGAGGTATGGATTCTAAAAAGAAAAAAACAAAAAATAAAGTCCCTGGTATCGGTAATCAATTTATCGTCGCTATCTTTATATTTATTAGTATTGTACTCGTGTATTCACTCGTGGCAAAAAAACCAGAAGAGATAAAAAATCTCACTCTTTCTGATGTTGCCCGTGAGGTTCAGAATGGCACAATCAAAAAACTCGAAGTTGCAGGAGATACAATTGCTGTCGTGTTTACTGATGATTCAAAGGGTGAAGCAAAGAAAGAGTCAGAAAGTGCACTCTCTGAAACACTCTTTAATTATGGAGTAACACCAGCGCAACTTTCATCCACACCGATTGAAATCAAAGATGAAGGTGGGTTCTCGTATTGGATGCGGAGCATACTTCCATTTCTCATTCCACTTTTGTTTGGCGTCTTTTTGATTTGGATGCTGACACGATCGGCAAAAGGTGCGGGGATGCAGGCATTTACCTTTGGTCAATCACGAGCTCGTATTACTGATCCGAATGATAAAAATAACAAAGTGACATTTGATGATGTCGCAGGCAACAAAGAAGCAAAAGAAGAATTAAAAGAAATTGTAGATTTCTTGCGTAACCCAAAAAAGTTTCTAGATATTGGTGCTCGAATTCCAAAAGGGGTGCTTCTCACCGGAAATCCAGGTACTGGTAAGACGCTTCTTGCTCGTGCTGTTGCAGGTGAGGCAGGTGTACCATTCTTTCATCTCTCTGGTTCTGAATTCGTAGAGATGTTTGTGGGTGTTGGTGCATCACGCGTGCGAGACCTCTTTGCAACAGCAAAGAAATCTGCACCCGCGATTGTCTTTATCGATGAAATTGATGCCGTTGGCCGTTCTCGAGGGACTGGTGTCGGTGGTGGTAATGACGAGAGAGAGCAGACGCTTAATCAAATTCTTGTAGAGATGGATGGTTTTGATCCAAATGAAAAAGTGATTGTCATGGC
>JAGOOZ010000028.1 GCA_017992215.1 Minisyncoccota bacterium | reverse complement strand
GTGCACCCATCGTGACATACGAATCCTTGTATCGTGAGACAGAGAATTTGTGTGTTGAATTAAACGGTACCACCACAGAGAGAATATCTTTATTCCCAAGACTTGAAATATCAATTCCTTTTTCTTGAGCAGTCTTTGCAATATTTACTTCAAATGGTCGTCCCTTGAAAATCCATTTTGATGAGTCGTCTTCAGGATTTTCGATATAGACATCGACACCCGAGAGCGCTGTCGAAAGAAGAGTATTACTCTCGGGTGTACTTGCACAGACAAGATTCTCTGACAACAGACAGTCGTATGTATAGACACCTTCGAGTCTCATGTTTGCTTCGGTCAATGTCCCCGTCTTGTCTGTCATAATGAGACTCGCAGAACCGAGCGTTTCTGTCGCCATGAGGGTACGCGCAATACCCTTTTTCTTTGCGATACGTTCAGCCCCAATAGAGAGAATTACTGTGAGTGCAATAGGTAATGCTTCAGGCACTGCACCAACAGATACCGCCACAGAGAGCACAAGCATTTCAAAAAATGGTTCACCACGAGAGATACCAAGAATAAAAATACCAATCACAATGACAAGTACCACAGCAAAAATAATCCACGACAATCGTTCGAGTCCTTTTTGAATTGGTGTTTTCGAGCGGGTCGTTCCTGAGACGAGTTGGGCAATCTTACCAATCTCAGTCATATCACCCGTGGCAACGATAACACCGAGACCATACCCATCGACAACGAGCGTCCCCGCATGAGCCATTGAGGTACGTTCTGCAACAGGTTGAGTACTCTCTTGTATATCTGACGTCTTTTTTACTGCAACTGATTCACCGGTGAGGATTGATTCATCAACACTCAAATTTCCGCTGTGAATAATACGAATATCCGCGGGAATACGATTCCCATACGCGAGTTTGATGATATCTCCTGGGACGAGCATTTCGCTATCAATCTCTTGCTCGATACCCCCACGTACAACACGAGAACGGTCTTTGATAAACGTTCCTAGTTTTTCAAGTGTATTTTCAGCATGATATTCACGATAAAATCCGAGTCCTGTATTTACAAGTACCGCACAGGCAATCACAATACATTCAACCCATTCTTGCAAGAAAAATGTCACCACACCCGCACCACAGAGGATGAAGATAAGAGGGCTCATCAACTGCTTCATGAAGATAGAAAACGCTGTTCTCTTTTCTCTGTTGCGAAATACATTTTTGCCATACAAGGTAGTATGTGTATCTACCTGAGAAGGAGAAAGGCCCTTGTCGCTTGTTTTCAATGCTCCAAATAATTCTGATATATCACGAGACCACGGAGCAGTAGGAATCTGTATGTTCATAGATACACTATACCATAGCGATAATTATCGAGCACAGGATACTGTGTGTTCTTTTTTATTTTATTTCTTAACTTCAATATCAGTAAAAACAACAAGGCGGTCAGAGCGACCCTTGAGAATTTTATTCCAAAAACCTGTACAGGTAATAAGATTGAGGTGTGCTTTTCCATCATTTGAATCAAAAATACCTTCAACGCGCTGATTTGATTTGTATATTTTAATCTCACGAACAATAAACGTATGTATCACACCTTTCTCATCTTCGACAAGAACCTTGTCTCCAGCCTTTAGTGTGTGTAGCGTATCAAACACTGCGGGTATATTGTTCTTCCACCCAGAATGTCCATCAATCACTGCACTCCCCACCTCTCCCGGTCGAACACCAAGAGCAAACCACCCGACTTCTTTTGGACCTTTCGGAGAATCCATAATCCCCTGACGAGTCACACCCATATCTTGCACTGAAGCATCAACATTTAATTTTGGAATACGGAAACGAACAGGCACTGAAACTATTACTTTCTTAGTCTGTTCGACAGGAAGAATACGTGTCATTGAGACAACAGGAGTCCTCGCCTGAACTATATTTAAATTTTTAAAAATAAAAAGTACACCGACGACAGAGACGACACTCAGTACCCCAAAGAAATATATTCGCTTAGACACTTTTTCTTTTTTTAATACCATAGAGGGCGATACTAATAGCCACACCCAAAAATACAATTCCTATAACATTTGTACTTTCTCGTGATGGAAAACCAGTCTTTGGTAATCCGGGAGCAGACACCACGACAGTCGCAAATGCATAATCAATAGCAGAGAAACCATTTGCAACACCCTTTGCTGTTGCAACATTTCTTGTTGTAGTTGCAATGTGTGTACGGCATGTATATACCCACGATTCAGAGACATCGAGAAGGTTATTTATATTAATATCACCAGAGATACGGGTAACAGGTGTACATTTATCATCAGCAACAGAAACAGCAGATATCGGAACAACACCAGGATTTGTAACTGTATACGTATATACAACATACCCTCCACCATAATTAAATGGGGTTAATCGAGATGGTACTTTCAAGATATTAATGAGTGGTGCTGTGACCGGTGTACCGACAACAACAGTTGCGATAGCTGTTGCAATCGCAGAAACATGTCTTGTATCATCACTATACCCTGTCGCAACAGCAGTACCTGTCGTCGTCTTTGAGAGTGTTGTATTGCAAGTGTACTTCCATTTCTCACCAACATCAATCTTCTTGTTACTATTGAGATCACCAGAAGCATAGAGAACAGGACTACATGAATCATCACTGAGTGAAATATCTGCAAGTGATTGGAAAATACCAGCATTCCATACCGTATAATGATATGTTACAGGATGAGTTCCCTTTGGAAGAGAAAGCGGTGAAGGAATTTTTGTTAATCCGATAAGAGGAACAATATATGACCCTCCACTACTACCACCTGATGAAGATGCAGGTATAGGAATATCAGTATTGATAATCGTACACGTCTTGTCGTCACTTGATGCAAGCGTGATACTTCCATTTGAATCACAATCGCCACTAAAACTTTGTGTATATGATGTATTTGCTGTTTCGCTTATCACATACGTTCCCGCAGTAAGTGAATATGAAGTTCCTGGTGCTGAAGCACCTGCTGTCGGACTACCTGAAACATTCACTCCACCAATTTTTACAGTCACACTAAAATCAGACGCAACGGCAGTACCGCTACTTCCATTCACAACAAGTTTGATTACGTGAAGCGTCGCTGCAGGAGGAGGAGTCGCAGGAGTCGAAATAGTATTCGCATCGAGAGTCACTTGTGTCTGTGCGAGTGCTCGTCCGTTTAGAACTGCACCTGTTTGCATGATAATTTGCTTTTCACTTAAAATATTTCCATTAAAAGTAGAATATGTTCCGAGTGTTGCACCGGTTGCACCGCCAACTTGCCAGAAAATATTTGCAGCACTTGCCCCACCAGAGAGCAACACTTTGACACCAGCAGGGACACTACCACCAGAGGCAATACTCAAATCGCCAGCAATCTGGAAAATCCATACGTCATTGGCAGATCCTGAGAGTGTGACACTCGTAGGGATAGTGACACCTGTACTCCATTTGTATAACCCAGGAGTAATAGTCATCCCACCGATATCTCCTGCACCTAATTCGGTTGCTGTAGGATTTATTCTACCAGCAGCATCAGTGTAGGCCGTCCCCATATCAAGAACAGCGTTGTCTATTTTTGTTTTATTTGAAAGTGGTGGATTACCAGCGAAACATGTTTGAGTTCCACTTCCCACGTACAGTGCATCGACACCATAGATAGTACCTGTTATTTCTGAACAAAAAACGTTATCCATGGCTGATCCTGTTATCGGACTCGAACCAATATCTCCTGTTATTGACGATGCGTGACTTCCTGTATTTGTAATTCCTGTCTTAGACACAATAGTAAAATCATCGGCTGAAAGTAGATCAACAACCGCTGGACCAGCACCATGTGCCGTCGTAGATATGAGAGAGGCTCCCATACAAATCAAAACAAAAATGCTTTTATATAAATTCATGTACTTTTTCATAGGTATAATAATGTAACTAGTTAATAATAGTAATGAGACAAAGTAAGTGTGTAACTACACAATGAGATACTTCCTTATATCATGCCGTTCCAGCCTCATATTTATTACAAGATACTCCTTGCTATTACCAAGAGAGAGCGTATACTGAACGCTCTGCTCATCCCCTTCTGGCATACACCCTACTGTTGGCACCACAATCCTCGCCCAACGTACACATGGTCTCCCCTCAAAACTACATATGATGAACCTGATACAAAAGGCCAAACAAAAGGCCATCTTGACTATCGCGCACTATGACTACGAAAAAGGACTCAAATTGTACGCGTTTTTCAAGATACGTGACGAAGCACTCAGCAATGATTTAGTCCAAGATACATTTATTAAAACATGGAACTATCTTGCAAAGGGTGGAGAAATCAAACAGATGAAAGCATTTTTATATCATATTCTTAACCACCTTATTATCGACGAATACCGCAAACGTAAAACAACCTCGCTTGATGTACTGATTGAAAAAGGATTTGAAGCGAGTACGAATTCATCGGGTCGACTCTTCAATATTCTCGACGGCAAAATCGCCCTCGGACTCATACAGCAACTCCCACACGTGTATCAAAAGGTAATGTCGATGAGATTTATACAAGATCTTTCCATTATTGAAATATCTGTCGCTACGGGACAATCCCAAAACAGTGTTGCAGTGCAAATCCACAGAGGACTCGAGAAACTCAAATTACTCTATGAACCGAACCCCGAGATGTCAGACGAAAATGATAATTAGTTGTTTTCATTATTAAAGAGTACACTTGATACATGACCACCCTCCTTCACTCTGAGATATTCTTTTTTATCTCTTCTATTGGATTCATTATTGTATGGATTTTAATTGTAATATTTCTGATATATATCATCCGTCTTTCCCGCACACTCTCACGGATAATGAATCGAATCGAAAAAAATGTAGATACATTGAGCGACACCACGAATGATATGCTTCTTGATATACAAGAGAGCACTCTGTTTCAATTTCTGTTTGGAAAGAAACGCAAAGGTCGAAAGAATACTTCCACACATTCCGAATAAAAATAGTATTACTACATAACAAAAATTATATGAAATCAAAAAAACAAATTAAAAAGAAAGGTGTCTCGACAGGTAAAGTAGTTGCAATAGGCGCAGGCCTTGCAACGCTTGGAGCTGGGGCATATTATTTCCTCGGACCAAATGGCACAAAGAATCGCAAGAATGCAAAAGTATGGATGACATCGATGAAAAAAGAAGTAGAAAAGAAAGTTGCACTTGCACAAAAAGTAACCGCACCTGTCTATCACAAAATAGTAGATACTATCAGTGACACATATAGTGCACAACACAAAGAACACAAAGGAGAAATCGAAGCCTTCGCGAATTATTTAAAGCTTGAATTAAAAGAGTTAAAATCACAAGCCAAGCCAATACAGAAGGCGACGAAGAAAATCGTAAAGAAGGCAACAAAGAAAGCAAAGAGTATACTCACGAAAAAGAAACCTGCAAAGAAACGCTAACCTACAAAATACACCCCTCGACTGAGGGGTGTATTTATATTCTTTATTTTTTGCGTATTGTCTTTTGTTTTCCTGTTTCTCTTGCTAGATTTTCTTTCACTCTCCATTTCACGATTTTTGCAATGAGTGCAAGTGGAAGTTTCTGATCGAGTGGAAATTGTACCGTGCCTTTTGATGTCTCATATTTAGAAAGTTCTTTTTTAAATGCAGAAATACCTGATGACGCAGGATAAAATCCAATATGACTTTTGTATGCTCCAAAGTGAACAAGATTACCCCCGAGAACAAAAGTCGGAATGCCATATTTAATTGCTTCTTCTGCCTTTGGGGCAGATTTCTTGATTGTCTGACGAAGCACTTCGAGAATTGGGCGAACATCCTTCGGATAACTTTTTATATACTCTGTAATATTTTTATATGATTTCATAGTTGTAATTCTAACCAATGAGTTTGAGTTTATCTTCTCGTCGTAATCGCTTGAGTTCTGCTTCTCGCCTGCGTACGTGTGCGTAGTCAGCACACTCTTCTTTGTATTTCAAAACAACAGGTCGTCTGATTTTCGTATAATGAGCACCTCCTTTGCCTGTATTGTGTTCGAGCAGTCTCCGTTCTAGATTATTTGTCGAACCGACATAGAGTGTCCCATCAGCACAGAGAAGTATGTAGACGAAATACATAGAGTGTTTATCTAAAGTACACAGAACCCTGCGGTGCAGTAAGCGTCAAAACAAGTTC
>JAGOOZ010000005.1:15396-27034 GCA_017992215.1 Minisyncoccota bacterium | reverse complement strand
GATCGGACTAACTTTGATCATCTTAGAGTAGCACTTGATGTTGCTTCAGATTTTCATCGATAGAGATGCTTGCAGAGGAATATAAAAAACCCATAATTTATGGGTTTTTTATTTAGTTCTGAAGTGACATCACTTGCAACATCTCAAAAATCTTAGAAAACTCAATAGCTATTCTGGTCATTAATTAGAACCATTCGAACTTCGTCCCATACTCGGAGCAAGTTAGGACTGTCAGCCAGTTCTAGTACTAAATTGAACGGAGAAGCTATTGTAAAATATAGCTTTTTTCCGTTTACAGTTGGGTTCTGAAGTATGTAATTCAAAAACTGTCTTTTTCTAGCAGGTTCAGAACTATTATCAAAAATTATTTTTGCTCTGCGTGCTACGGAAATGACTGTAGCAACAGTATTTTGGTATTCGTAATCTGCTTTACTGTGTTCAGACATTTCAATTTCAAGTAGTTGCATCTGGTCCTGCAACTCTTGATGCTTTTTGTCATAGATGTCCTTAGTAATCCACTAGGGGGAGCAGATATTGACAAATAGATTATAATACGTTATACTATAAAGTAGTGTAGTTCTTTGATATGTTTGATTATTTATTGTTGATTTTGTTGAGTTTTCTGTGTTCCCTGCTTGGGACTAGAGATAACTCAATAATTCTAAACAATTAAATAACTCAAAAAATGAAAAAAATAATTCTTGTTGAAGATAATCGCGCTTTTAAAGATGCGATAGAATTGGTAGTTACTGGAAATATTCCAGAAGCCACCCTCATTATGTTTAATGATGCCGAAAAAGCAATAGAGGCAATCACTACCGTAGATAAAGATTTTAATGTACTGTTGCTCGATGGAGACCTCGGATTTGGAGGTCATGGCAGTAGCGTTCTCAACATCTTAACTCCTGAACAAATCACCAAAACTATTGTCTGTTCTGGTAATGATGACTTTATTACAGAAACAAAAGAAAGAGGAGTTTCCATTTTTCTCGATAAAGGCTTCCTAGGTATTAGGGCTTCAAAAATCCATTCATATATTTTTGAAACCATTCAGAAGATTTTAAATTAAAAAACCCACCAGTAGAAAATCTACTTCGGTGGGTTTTCTTTTTTTACGAGTTCTGAAGTAGAAGATTTGGAAACATCTCAAAAATCTTAGAAAACTCTAATTCTCTTTTAATTGCAGTCCAGTTAAGAGTTCTGAACTCGTCCAGTATAGGGAGCAATATAAAAACTCACACTTTTGTGTGGGTTTTTTAATTGAAAAATAAAGATTTATTAAAAATGAAAGATTTTATGAATTTTCCATGTATTATCTACAAGTTTAAATATTGTTAAATTATTGAATTTCAAATTAAATTGAGGTTTAGGTGTTGTTTGTACATATTCCCAAATTTCTTTGCATTGTTCAGGTGATAAAAATCGAGCGATTGATGCATGAAGGACTAATGGACGTCTTGGTGTTTTGTTGGCGTTATCGTATTTCTCAAGAGAATCGATTACACCCTCTAGTTTATTTAGGTCGCTAGAGGTAGCAGATAAGAAAATGGTCATTCTTTTTCTTTCGAATTTTCCAAACTCATCTATTGTAAGGTTGATAGGTTCTATGTTTTTTGTTAATTGGGTAAGATATGTTTCAAATTCTTCTATTGTCTGGGTTTCGAATGGTATGCGAAATGTAAAATGAGGTGGGGTAAAATTAGATAAGTTTTTAATATTAAATTTTTGCTCTAATTCAGAAGTAATTTTTTTGTAATATTCTGAAGCGTCTCCTTCGATTAAATATCCAACAAAGTATTGCATGAGTTGCATTATAGCATTTTTGGTTGTGTGTAGACGATTAGTAATAAAGATACCCTACCAAAAAAACTTTAGAAAATCACCTTAGAATAAGGTGATTTTTGATACCCCTGTAGGGGTTAGAACTATTTGAATATATCTTGTATAATTGAGTTATTATAAATTTAATATAAAAATATGGAAAATTTCATTAAAGATCAATCTAGCGGAGAAGCAGATGAAAGTTTTAATAATAATCTTGAAGTCATAACGGTAGAAAATGGAAATGAGTCTATGGAAATTAAAAAGGGAGATACTTTTAAGTCGAAAACACCTGACGCGGTTCCATTTAAAGTTAGAAGAATTGAAAGAATAAATAAAGATGAGATATATTTTTATTTTGACACCCAAAATTCTGATGGTACTTGGCCTATAGAGGAAAATATAAGTGAAAAGATTGAATCAAAAAATATAATAGGATACTTATCATCTGCTGAAAAGATTAGTTAAAGAGATAAAAATCTATTGTTTACTAAAATTTACAAAGATATTATTACTGTTTTAGCTTGTTTCTTCTTTTGTAAGTTTTAAAGTGCCCCTACTAGAACCATCTCAAAAACCTTACTAAACTCGACATCTCATTCCGCAAAATGACTCTTGGAGTATTTTTAATTTGAACCCAGTTGAGAGTTCTGAGTGCGCCCGCAAGAGGAAGCCCTAAAAATCATTTTGTAAATCAAGGTGATTTTTTTGTTACTCCAATAGGGTTCAGAACTCTAATAAAATAAAAAGCTTCATAGTTTTCAAACGGAAGCTATGAAGCTTAAGAGTTATCCCTTAGGATTTTTAATCCAAAATATTTCAGGTTCTTCAATTGAAAGTCGTCCCATACGAATAAGATGTTTTGCACTTTCTATCCAGTCATTTTCAGCGGTATCATTTACAAACTCTCCTGTTTTTAAAATAGCCTGGAACTCTGTGGTTACTTCCTTCTCAACAGCATTTTCAATACTTTTTATTGTTAATTGTAGGTGTTTAATAACTAAGCTCGCAGGAATTTCCTTTGGAGATGAAACTTTTGAAATTGTTCTATTTACCCCCTTTTTTTCTTCAGAAATCTGAATTATTGGAGTTGTTGTGTTACTAAAAAGTTCTGCAATTTTTTTTGCAATATCTTCATAATTTACACTTCCAATAAAAGTAATTTTGCTTGGTGTATTATGAGTGGTAACATCAAGTGTGTTTGAATTATTTTTTAATAATTCTACGATTTTATCTACCATTGGATTAATTTTTAAATTTATTAAACTATATCACAATTTAATATTTTGTAAATAGGCGTATTTTATCGAGTTCTGCTATATTAAACGTATGCAAAAAATAGCTACACAAATCTTTATCTACTCATCTATCGCTTTTGGAATCATCGGTATCTGCATTGTCTTAACAGCTTCAGGTCCAGATACTCCCGATACGCCACAGACTGAGATGTTGATTAAACTTCTATTCGCAACTGTTTTTGTTATCCTTCCTTCATTTGCACTCAGTATGGCAGGGAAGTATCTCAAGAAATAGTATAGTTAAAAAGCACCATCACTGGTGCTTTTTATTTCCCTCGATGAATACATCCTGCCCAACAACAAGGCCTACGTTTGCCTTTTTTGAGGTCTTCACACATTTTTTTGATTCGGTGATTCCTCGTTTCCTGTTTCTTTGCAGAAGTAATCCAGCATATCCATTCATTGCGTGCGAGGGGAGTGATTTGTTCCCACAGCATGAGTGCTTTTGGGATAGAGGAAAGAGAGTCTCGCATGTCTTTCGGTAGGGTATGTGGGGTTTTAGTTGCAATAGGTTTTTTCATTATGTACATAGTATAGCAAATGAATGTAGTCTACATATCAAAATAATTTAATGGTATACTGTCTCTATGAAAAAAGTAATACATATTATATTAAAAGTTGTGCTTGCGGTTATTCTTATTATGCCAGTGCTTGGAACAATGGGTATTTTCCCTCCACCAACACCTGATATGTACAATACGACAGAAGCGTATGATTTCATCATGGCACTTACAAATGCAAAATATGTCATGTGGATCATGTCTCTCGTATTTGCTCTCTCTTTTGTGTTAATGCTTGCAAAAAAGATGGCACTCGTCGCGCTTCTGATTCTCCCTATTACAATCAATATCGTCGCATTCCATATGTTCCTCGATGGGGGATTGTTCACAGCAGGGGCTCTAATAGGAAATGTGTTACTACTCCTCAATATCTACTTCCTCTGGCAGAATCGTGACCGATACAAGGCGTTGTTCTAGTATCACACACTAATGTATATCAAGGTAAAAGTGATTGCGGGTGCGAGGAGAGAGCAGGTAGAAAAAATTAAAGATGATGAGTATCGTATCTCTGTGTGTGAAAAAGCAGAGCGAAATCTTGCAAACACTCGTGTTCGAGAATTAATCGCACGAGAATATACACTACCAGTTGCTCGCGTCCGTATCATAAGCGGTCACCAAAGTCCAAGTAAAATATTTTCTTTGTATATGGATTAAAAAAGCCCCTCATATATGAGGGGCTTTTTGTGTTGTTACTTGGTGCCGTGTAGTATTTTTTTGAGTTCATTTTTCAATTTAGCACTGACGGCAACCTTCAGACCCAATTTTTTAAGAAGACGTTTTTTGTGTTCTGGTTTAAGTTTGTTTATGATTTTTTCTATCATATCTAAACTTTTAAGTGGAGCCATATCAGTCATAAGATTGATAATTGAGTCCTCTCCAACCATACAGGTTTTTTTCGATCCCTTAAAAGCTGTTTTCTTTGGTTCTTTAAGGGGAGCTTTTTTCTTTACGGCCGTTTTCTTTACTGGCCCTTTGGTTGTTTTTGCCATGGTTACTTTTTTTAGATTTATTACATTATATCATGTAATATAATAAATGTCAATTAAAAAGCCCCTCGTGTATACGAGGGGCTTTTTGTGTTTTACATTTTGATAAATGCTTGTTTTTTGTGTGCTGTGACAATGAAATACATACCAGCAGGGAGTAGTGAAGTGTCTACCTCATACCCATTTCCTGTGTGTGTGCTTGGTGTCAGTACATACGAACCATGCATGTTTATAATGCGAGGAGGTTCATCTGTCTGGCATACGATGCGTGTGGTGCACGGATTAGGATAGGGGCTAATATCTTTTGTCGATATTCTTTGTTCTCCTGTTCCGAGTACTTTTGTAACAATCGCTTCTTGGCTCAATCCGACAAGTGTATCACCGGTAAATGGAGGAGTATTTCCTTCCATTTCATACCATCCGTACAAATACAAATATGTTTGGATCTTCGTTTCAGTAAGATTGTGTAATTGTAAATACACATCAAAAAAAATCGAATCACCTGGCATAACGTAGTTAGTGTGAATGTTGTCCGCAACACCTTGTACAAAAGCTGATGATTGTGAATCTACGAAATTGTAACCAATACCACTAAATAAGAGTCTCTTTGTCGGATGATTGTTCTTCAAAACAAAACTTCCAACGGTATACATTCCTTGTACAGGAGGTATATAGAGGTTCTTGATCGATGGGTTTGCATACAGTACAGCATCAAATGCTCTGACATGTATTTTTCGTGATACCACAGGAATCGTTGTGATGGGTACTTCTGATGGTCGCTCGATGAACACTGTGAATCTCACCGCGAGTTCAATCGTACCAGTGAATGGTTTTGTAATCGTTACAACATACTCGACTGGTTTCTCATTGCCATTGAGGAGTAAGCCAATAAGTTTCTCCTTTGCAACGAGTTTGATACGAACATACTTTTCAAATGTTGTGTCTGTCAGTCGAGCGGTAACATCAAGCAGTCGTACTCCCCATGCACACTCTAGGCATGTTGCCTTGTATGCGAGCGAAAGAGGAGGGGACTGGTGCGATACAACCACCGTAGTGTCTTCTTCTTTTTGAAGAGAAGAGAACATTTGGGCGGAGGATGTGTGCGAGGTGACTATTCCCAGAATAGCGATACCTACAATACTTAATTTTATTTTCATTGATCTATTTATTTGTCTGTATTATACCAAATTTTATATATATTGTCAATATATATTTACTACACAGTATTGACTTTTATATTATTATGTGATATATTATACCTAAGTATAACCATATAATAGTTTTTAAAATGAAACAAAAAGTTCTTTTGATTATCAGTATTGTGTCTATTCTGTTTTCATCATGTGCAACAACACAAGGTAAACAGTATCGTAAGCGGATGGCTATTCCTTCGACTTCATCAAGTATGCGTAAGGCAAATTGCCTTCCACATGGATACAGATAGTGATGTATTACAGTTGTATAAAACCCGAGCATGTGTGCTCGGGTTTTTCTTTTGTCGAATATGTATTATGTGAAATAATAGAAATATGGATGGATTCACAAAGAAAGAAATGAAATTATTGCAATCACTGAGAACACCCGCAAAGGTGCAAGATTTTCTTAATACTATTCCTTTTAATTTTGAATATGATGGTGTCGATACTATCAAATCACCACTACGAACACTACGCGAATGGAATGCACACTGTATCGAAGGTGCACTACTCGGTGCGTATATACTCTCGCTCCATGGATATGAACCATATGTTCTCCACCTCAAAACAACACATGATGATCTTGATCATGTGATTACACCATTTAAAGAGCGGGGGTATTGGGGTGCACTTTCAAAAACAAATCACTCTGTATTGCGATACCGAGAGCCTATTTACAAAACAATCCGAGAGCTTGTCTTGTCGTATTTTCACGAATATTTTCTTGATGATGGAACAAAGACACTTCGTCAGTATTCTCGACCTGTTGCACTCCGGTCCTTTGAGGATGGATGGGAGGTGGAGTCTCGTGATCTGTGGGGTGTTGATACGGCCCTTGATACAATAAAACACTATGATATTGTTCCACTGTCTCAGCTTCGTATCCTTCGCAAGGCTGACCAGATAGAACGTACGGGTGCTTCATCGGTAGAGTGGAAAAAGAAATAATACGAGAGTCGTGATATACTAAGGGTATTACTCGCATAATTAATCAAAAATATCTATGAACATAAATATAAAGGCAACGAATATGGAGTTAACAGATGCTATTACTGATTATGTGCACAAGAGACTTTCGTCTCTCGAGAAATATGTTCGAGAGGGTGACGTGTCTGGATATGTTGAAGTTGGGAAGACAACACACCATCACAATAAGGGTGAATTCTTTAAAGCAGAATTTGATATTGTGATTAATAGTACGCATTTCTTTGCGAGTTCAGAACAAGATAATCTGTATACTGCAATTGATGACGCAAAAGAAGAAATTGTTCGCACAATCACACATGCAAAAGATAGGAATCAGACATTGTTCAAACGAGGTGCAGTCAGTATTAAAAAGATGTTGAAAGGTATCTCAAAACGTAATCCATTTACTTCAAAATATTAAAACTTAAAAATCGCTACTCATTTTGAGTAGCGATTTTTATTTGCTCTGATAGCGTAATGTACATTTTTCTATACCAGATTGCGAGCTTGTTATTATTATTTATTTTATGAAAAAGGATTTCGTGTCTTTGAAGATAAATATTAAAAGGCTCTTTTATTTTTAGTTTTTTAAAAAGAATAAATAAATGAATCCTTGGTGTTTCTGGGTATTTTTTCATAAAAAGTATCGTTGCTATTGTTCGATAGCTTTTAATTTTTGATCTATCAGAAATAGTAACCAGTGCCTTAAATGACTTAACACCAGCATATTGTAATATGCTACTTATTATCATGTTTGCGAATTTGATTTCTCCTTTTGTAAAAACAATATCAACATGTTTCTCCTTATGATGTTTTATTATTTTAGGAGTATTATTTTCAGTGATAACAATCGGTGGTAGATTGTTGATTAAATTACAAAAATAAAGATATATTTTGTATTTTTTGTTTTTAATACGAGAAGAATGGACTCGATGGATATTCCTAACGTCACTTTGAGTGATTGAAAAATATTCAGAAATTTTTACTTTTATATTTTCTTCAGCTTTGAATTTTTCTAGTAGATGACAAATAACAGCTGCACGAAAAAGAAATTCATTTTTCTTTCTTCTAAATTCTAAAGATTGAATTAATGTTTTTGTGTATAAGGTAAAATTTTCTATTGGGACTTGATTAACGGGGGGATTTTTTTTAAGTTCCATAAGGTATAAATTTTTTCTATTTTATACTCTTATAAGGAGTTTTTGTCAATTATCACTGTTTTAGAAAATTTGTGTAGTTAATTTCTTTTTTACCTTCGGGAATAACTCGTTCGATAGTAAATGAATTATTTACAAATGATGCTTTTGTGATTTTGATACGTTTTCCGTTTTTGAAAAAGAATATTCCTGGCCAACCAGAAAATGCACGGTATTTGTTCCATATTTCTCGTGAGTGGTTGTCGGGGTCGATTTCCCCATCTTCTTTTTTTATTTTCTTACATATTGTTGCTTGAGATTCGTCTTGGGGTGTTTCTGTGTAGGTGCCATGGTGTATCTCGGGCATAAGTGATACGAGTGTTTCTCCACCAAGAATGATAAGTCTTTCTCTGAGTGATTCCCTGGTGTCGTGTTCGTCTATCTGTGTGGGTACCTGTGATATGAGTGGGCCACTATCAAGACGAAATACCATACGTTGAATACTGATACCTGTTTTTTCGTCACCATGAAGAAGTGCTTGCTCAAGTGGTGATGCACCACGGTATTGTGGTAGGAGTGAATAGTGAATATTGTACGTGCCTTTTGGTGGTGTATCAATAAGTGACTGAGGGAGTATCACGCCATAGGCAACAACGATTGCTATATCGCAGGCGTACGCTTTGAATTGTTGCATGAATTCCTCATCGATTCGTTCTGGTTTGAGGCAGGGAATATTGTTTGCGTGTGCAAAATCAGATACAGGTGATGCTGTTTCAATAAGTCCTCGTCCACGTTTGCGGTCTGGTGATGTGATAATAACCCGAGGAAGATAGCCGTGTTCTTTTAGGATTGCAAGTGTTTTTGATGCAACCTCTGGTGTTCCAAAGAATGCAAATGATATATCAGTGTGTATTGTATTATCCATGGAATCCTTCGAGTGTTTCTTCGTGAAGGTCACGTGCTTTATCAATAAAGAGAATACCATCGAGGTGGTCTATCTCGTGTTGAAAGATATGTGCGAGGAGTCCTGCACTTTCGAATACATGCTTCTCTCCGTGTTCGTCGTATGCTTCGATTGTCACGCGGGTTGCTCTCCGTACCTTGCCATAGAGTGGACGCACAGAGAGACATCCCTCAGAGAGGAGTTTTTTGTCTTTTGATATTTTTGTGATAACAGGATTGATGCAGATAATATCTTTCCCTTTTTCTTTACTTTTTGTTTTTCCTTCAAGAAAATCTGGATTGAATATTTTTCCTGAAACAACAAAGATTCGATATGAGACGGCGATTTGAGGAGCAGCAATAGCCACACCGTCATATTGAGAATGAAGTGCTTCACTCATGTCTTTGAAAATTTTTTGGAATTTTGCTTTTCCTATCTCATCGAGGGGCACTTCCTGTGCGATTTTTCGCAAGACAGGGTTTCCGTTTTGAACAATATCTACCATGGCTCTTATTTTAATTCTTTTATATAGTCGAGCAATTTTGGAAGCTTGACTGTCTCTTGGCACCGATTACTCATGTCGCGTACAATCACTGAATTTTCGAGGGCTTCTTTTTGGCCAAAGATAAGTGCGTATTTCATTCCGAGTTTTTCTGCAACAGCGAGTTGTGCGCCGAGGCTATCTTTTGAGAGTGATTGTGCGATGTGAACTTTGCCCTTGCGGAGAATTTCAATCACATTGAGTGATTTTAATTTTGCATCAAAACCAAGTTGAATAAAATACATTTTTGGTTTTTTAATAATACGAGGAGAGAGTTTGGCAAACCATGGTGCTTCTACCACACGGTCAACACCAATACTTGAACCAACAGCAGGAATATCTTTCTTGCTTCCAAGGTGACGACCAAGATAGTCATAGCGACCACCAGAGGCAATCGTGACGTTCTTACCATCTTCTTCGTTGGGGATCATGATTTCAAATACGGTACGTGTGTAGTACGAAAGACCACGCACAAGGCATTTGTTTATCGTATATGGTATTTCCATTTGTTCGAGATATTCCAAAACCTCTTTGAAGTGTTTTTTACATGCAAGGCAGAGGTGCGAAAGAGACTCAGGGGCATTTTGATTGAGTTCGATTGTTTTCTCTTCTTTTGAATCAAGAATACGAAGCGGGTTTGTCTTGAGGCGTTCTTTGTCTATTGCAGGGAGTTCATTGATATGTTTTTTGTAGTAATTTGTCAGTTCTTTGATATATCCCGCTCGGCATTCTTTGTCTCCGATTGAATTGATATCAACAGAAAGATTTGGAGCACCTGCTTCTTCGAGGATTGTCCACGCTGTCTTGATAACGAGTGCATCGAGAATACTTTTCTCGCTTCCAATAGCATCCATATCAAATTGCCAAAACTGACGATAGCGACCCTTTTGGGGATTATCGTGACGAAAAACTGGTCCGTAGTTGTAGAAAAGCACAGGCTGGGGAAGTGTTTGCATGCCGTGTTCGATATAACTTCGCATGAGTCCTGCGGTGTGTTCTGGTCGAAGTGCAAGATGGTCACCACCTTTTGTCTTCAAGACATACATTTCTTTGTCGATAATATCAGTACCGATACCAATCGATGAGGTAAATACTTCTTCGTGTTCGGCGATAGGGGTATCGATAGGGTTGAATCCATAGTATACGGCAATCTCTTGGGCTTTTTCAAAAAAACCTTGGAAAAAATAGTATTGCGTATCTTGGATATCTCGCATTCCTTTGACAGAAGTGAAAGGCTCTTTATTTGTTTTTTTCTTTTCGGTGCTCATGTGAGGTGTAGATAGATAGTAAAAATATTATTTTAATTCTCGATATGATCCTGGAAGGTATGCCATATCAGAGATAGGAAGAAGTCGGAGGAATGCTCGTCCAATCATGAGTTTACGTTCGAGAACTCCCCAGACACGTGAATCAGAACTACGGTTTCTATTGTCACCCATTACAAAGTATTGATCGACACCTGTTGTGTGGACACCTGTGTAGGTGAATTTTTCATTGAGATAGGGTTCAACGAGTTTGAATCCATCTTTGTATTCAGCATTTTTGATAGTGATTTCTCCATTTCGAATTGAAATTGTTTCGTTTGGCAGTCCGATGATTCTCTTGATAAAGAAGCGTGAGGGATCATTTGGGTATCGAAAGACGACGACATCACCACGATGGGGTTCACCTGCAATATATGAGATTTCATCAATAATAAGATATTCTTTATCGTGGAATGTAGGAACCATAGAATCACCAGCAACAACAAACGGCTGTGCGATGAAGACTCGAATAGGGATAACGATAGCGAGTGCGAGTGCTGCGAATTTGATAAGGTCCCATGCATTTTCGGCATGTTCTCGGAGTGTAGTTTTAGTTTTTTGAGGAAGTGGGTTTTCTGTCTGTGGGGGTGCTATTTCACCGTCTGGTGATGTAATGTTTTGTTCCATATAGCGTATATTCTATCATACAACGTTTCTTGACGTAATAGGAAATTATATTGCGTAATATATACAGAGTATGTTTTGGTGCGTAGTTGATATTTTAAGTACAGTAGTATACGCTTATTAATATATGATACTCGTTGTTGGTCTCGGAAATCCAGGAAAAGAATATGAGAAAACTCGGCATAATGCGGGGCGGATTATTCTCGAACATATTGCACGCGCAAATGACTTTTCGGAATGGAAAAATGACATGAAGACAAAAT
>JAGOOZ010000005.1:0-15296 GCA_017992215.1 Minisyncoccota bacterium | reverse complement strand
GTTGTTGGTCTCGGAAATCCAGGAAAAGAATATGAGAAAACTCGGCATAATGCGGGGCGGATTATTCTCGAACATATTGCACGCGCAAATGACTTTTCGGAATGGAAAAATGACATGAAGACAAAATCGCTTCGTGCAAAGGGTGAAGTAGGTGGAGTGAAAATGGAATTTATGTTGCCGGAAACATTTATGAATAATTCTGGGAATGCAGTTGTGCCGGTGATTGATTCAGTAAAGAAATTAAAAAATCTTGTCGTTGTGTATGATGATATTGATATTCCTATTGAAACAATGAAAATCTCATTTAATCGTAGTGCTGGTGGACACAATGGTCTCGCGTCTATTATTAAACGGGTAAAATCAGAAGCATTTGTTCGAATTCGTATTGGAGTATCTCCTCATACACCAACAGGGAAAATTAAAAAGCCAATAGGGGAGGATGCAGTCTTGAAATTCCTCCTTGGTGTATTTAAAGAAGATGAATTAAAAGTTTTGAAAAAAGAATCGAAGAAAGTTGCAGAAATACTTGCAATGGTCGCGAGTGAAGGTCACCAAAAAGCGATGAGTATTTATAATTAGTCATTTGCGATATACTTATTAGTATTAGTAATAATATTTTATTTTATGCCCATCGAAACATTTAAGATGCCTGAAGCAAGAGAAATAAGCCTAAGAGAGCAAATTGCAAAAAAACTCAAGCGATTAGCGATTATGGGAATCACCGTGAGTACACTCTTTATGAATGCGTGCCAAACTGAATCAAGTTCAAATCAAAAAGAGATTGATACACAAGAGCAAGAAAGCAGTTTTGATATGAATACCCTTAAGGTTCCGGTCGAACATTCAAAAATTTTAGAACTCGAAAAAATTGATCATGAAATTGATAGTATGTCAGTTCAATTTTTTCATACATTGGAGCAACAGGACCTTTTGGAGCCGGCACAGATAATAGATTCAGATACTATTTTTTCTTATAAAAATTGGAAATTTATTGGTGCAAAAAAGAATGCTCAAATGAACACTATGTCACGGGGATTTGATTTTAGTTGGAAAAGTGCCGAGACAAATAATGACGGAACACCTAAAGAAGGATATCAATATCTTAATGATCATTTAGTAGGTGGTGATGGAATTGAGGCTAGTTCAAATAAGTCATCTGGTTTTCTTAGTACACTTATTCATTACCAAAATCCTAATGATGAAAAGTATAGTGAATATTCCTATCTTCGTACTGAAACCGGAGACAATGAGGTTGTTTGGCAAACAACAGTTTATAAAGATCCTTCAAAATACTTAGATGAAAGTAATGCTAATAATGTTCCTCAAAATGCAATTTCTGCTTATCAATCATTCAGAGATAAACTAGCACAGGATTTGAGTATGTTGGAAAAATAATCTCCCACTAAAAAATCCCCATTGCTGGGGATTTTTTAGTGGGGGGATTATTCTGCTTTCTTTTCTCCGTCGAGGAAGACGAGCGTCATACGCTGATCTTTTGGTTCGAACAATGTAACTTGGAAGTTATATGTCTTACCGAGTTCGAGAGATTTCTTGAGTTTCTCTTCAGAACCGAAACTAGAATTGTGAACGAGTCCAGCAACACCTTGCTTAATAGAAACGAGAGCGCCGTGTTTGTTGAACTTGATAACAACACCAGAGACGATATCACCCTTTTTGAGTGTACCTTCGAATTCTTTCCATGGATTTTCTTTCAATGCTTTGATTGAGAGAGAAATTTTTCCATCTTTGATTTCGATAATCTTTGCTTTTACTGTGTCGCCAACTTTAAACATTGTGCGTGGATCTTCAACGAGACCCCAGTCGATTTCAGAGATGTGTACGAGACCTTCGAGACCTTCTTCTACTTTGAGGAATACTCCAAAGTCTACGATACCAGCGACAGTACATTCGAGTTCTGTACCAACAGCGTATTTGCCGATGATTTCCTGTCGTTCTTCTGGATTATTGTCTTTTTCAGAGAAGATGAGTTTGCCTTCTTTTGGAAGTGCAGAAATCATCACAACACTGATTCTCTTACCTACAAGCATTTTGAGCGCCTTCAAGATTTTATCCTTGTCAGAATCTTCTACGCGAGGGTAGTGTTCACTCTTGAGTTGTGATGCAGGAAGGAATCCAGCAATACCTTGCCATTCAAGGATGAGACCACCCTTGTTTGCTTCTTTGACAGTGAGTTCGAGGGGGTTCTTTGATTTGATTGCTTTTTCGGCTTCACTCCAGATAAGCGCTTGTTTTGCTTCTTTGAGAGAGAGTTCGATGTAGCCTTCATCATTTCCTGTTGAAACAATCTTTGCTTTTACAACATCACCAATGTTTACTTTCTTTATGATATCTTTTGCATTGATAAATTCACGGCCATAGATGATACCTGTACCAAATGGTGCGATATCAATATAGACAGATGATTTCTGTATTGAGATAACGGGTCCTTCGACGAGTGCGTCGAGTTGTGGTGGTACGTCTGCCTTGTCGAGCATTTTACCAACACTTGAAAGTTCTACTTTTGCATGCTCTGCGATTGTCGCAATAGCATCGTGTTCTGTGTCTTTTTTCATATATAAATAAAAACCGCTCTCTTCCTTTTGCATACGCATCGGGAATAGCGGCACAGGGTGAGGTTTCTAGTATGCGTGGCTTCCACGTCAGACAAGAGGGTTATCCTCAACACTGGCTTATAATGAAAGAAATATACTATAAAAATGTCGTACTGACAAGGTATTTAAGTATATTGACTTTTGTCTATGAATAGTGTATAATGTCTTCAAACAAAACAATACGTTATGCAAAAAAGAGTTGTAATAAGCCGTGATTTAATTACGGCTGCTGCCAAAGAATGTGGCTACACAGTTTCTGAAAATGGAAATCTTGAAAAGCTTCCTGTTGTAATAAGTTGTACGTCCTTAAAAAAGTTCAAAGAAGTTCGAACGAGCCTTCTTGTTATATTACAAGAAAAAGTCGAACACCTTGAGAATGCATTGGTTCATTGCATAGAGAATGACCCTGTTTCTACTCAGAAACTTACTGATGCATTTACACAAAAAACATCAGAATTGTATGCAAAGTTTTCATTTGATGTAGAAAGGTGGTCAGAGTACTTATCTGTTCCATGCAGGCCCGAGGAAAATTTCAAAGAAGTTCGAACGAGCCTTCTTGTTATATTGCAAGAAAAAGTCCGACACCTTGAGGACACATTGGTTTACTCTACGCAGAATGACCCTGTTTCTACCCGGAAACTTACTGATGCATTTACACAAAAAACATCAGAATTGTATGCAAAGTTTTCATCTGATGTAGAAAGGTGGTCAGAGTGCTTATCTGTTCCATGCAGGCCCGAGGATTTGAACCCATTTAATGTTGATCAGACTATTCCTATTGTGGATCAGCCGATTCAGAACTCATGCGTAAATTAAGGTAGTATTTTAAAGAGGTGTACCACGGTGGTATACCTCTTTTTATTTTGCCTTATTTTTGGTATACTAGGGTTATGATCCCGTTAGAGACCGCGGTCACGGTTTACTACATACGGGTGCACATACATTAATTTATTCACTTCACTATTTCAGGGTAACGGTTTGTAGAAATTACGACCGCGACCTGTCTCTAACGGGATGATTATCACATATTTCGGCAAACAATTCTTCAAAGTTCAGCATGGTGATACGGTGCTCGCATTTAACCCTATCTCAAAAGACTCAAAATCAAACAAAAACTCGCGTTTTGGTTCACTCGTGGCTTTTTCTACGACAAATCACCCCGACTACAATGGATTTGAAATGGTATCTCATGGTGAGACTGTCCCATTTGAAGTCAAAGGTCCTGGTGATTATGAAATCAAAGATATTTTTATAAAAGGAATACAGACATTTACCGAACTCAGTGGTAAAAAATATATCAATACTATTTATACACTTTCTCTTGATAACATTTCTCTTTGTTTTCTCGGGTGTGTTTCAAAGGATTCTGTGACAACAGAAGCACGAGGTTCTATCGAATCCCCAGATATTCTTTTTGTTCCTATTGGCAATGAAGATCTCATGACTGCGGGTGAAGCATACAAGCTTGCTGTCTCACTCGAACCAAAACTCATTATCCCTATGGATTATGACGACAAGACACTCAAGGCATTTCTCAAAGAGGGTGGTCAAGATACCGTATCATCAATCGAAAAACTCACTATTAAATCAAAAGAACTCGTTGGTCGCGAAGGGGAGATTGTCGTGCTTTCATCATAAACTATATGCGTGAATATATTAAAAAAATCCAATCAAAACCAGAAGATGTTCGCAAGAGCTATGTATTTGGTGCAATGGTTGTCTCTATGGTATTTGTGGGGAGTGTATGGGTATATAGCGTACATGATATACTTTCTTCTGACACAGAAGAGGTTGCAACAGAAGAGGTGTCTCCATTTGCATTGTTCCGTGATTCATTTAATGCAACCTATGACAATATCTCTGCAAGTGTTGGGTCTGTATCATTTTCTCGTATGATGCAAGAAGAAGTTGTCGCTCCGTCTGAGACAGAGATACTCTCTCCTGATGTACCACCATCTCTAAATATAGAATTACCTGAATAATAGTATGAAAAAAGAAGAAGAACCGAAAAAAGAACATATCAATGTCGTTTCAGTAAATATTAGTTCTGAAATGAAAGACTCCTTCATCGACTACGCGATGAGTGTGATTACTGACCGTGCATTGCCTGATGTTCGTGATGGTTTGAAGCCTGTGCATCGTCGTATTCTCTATACTATGAACGAAATGGGACTTTCTCATAGTGCACGTTTCCGTAAATCAGCAGCGGTGGTTGGAGACGTGCTCGGTAAATATCACCCGCACGGTGATGTGGCTATCTATGACTCAATGGTGGGTATGGCACAGGATTTCTCATACCGATATCCACTCGTATTCGGACAAGGTAACTTCGGTTCTATTGACGGCGACAATGCCGCGGCGATGCGTTATACCGAAGCAAAAATGTCTCGACTTTCATCGCTTTTACTTCTCGATCTTGAAAAAGAAACTGTTGATTTTCGTCCAAACTATGATCAGACACGCAAGGAGCCAAGCGTGCTTCCAACTGCTGTACCAAATCTTTTACTCAACGGTACGCTCGGTATCGCTGTTGGTATGGCGACAAATATTCCTCCACACAATCTCGCCGAAACTATCGATGCGACTATTCATCTTATCGACAATAAAGACGCAACAACTGAAGACTTAATGCAGTTTATTAAAGGTCCTGATTTCCCAACGGGTGGTATTGTCTATGGGCAATCTGACTTAGTTCATGCGTACTCAACTGGCCGTGGCGGTGTCGTGACTCGTGGTGAAGCAGAAATTGTCGAACAAAAAAGTGGCACTTTTCAGATTGTTATTACGTCAATTCCATATCGTGTAAACAAATCAACTCTTATCGAAGCCATTGCACAACTCGTGCAAGACAAAAAGCTTGAAGGTATCAAGGGTCTTCGTGATGAGTCAACAAAGGATATTCGTATTGCGATTGATCTCAAAGCAGGTGTGATGCCTCAAAAGGTTCTCAACTATATCTACAAACACACACAACTCGAGCAATCATTTAATTTCAATATTGTGGCGCTCGTTGAGGGTGTGCCTCAGACACTCTCACTGAAGAGTTTGCTTACTGAATTCATCGGCCATCGTGTCGTTGTTGTTCGTCGTCGTACAGAATATGATCTCCGGAAAGCAAAAGACCGTGAACACATCCTCCTTGGTTTAAAGAAAGCTCTCGACCATATCGACCGTGTCATCACTGTGATTCGTTCTTCGAAAGATACAGCACTCGCAAAATTGAATTTGATGAAAGAATTCAAATTCTCTGATTTGCAAGCGACAGCGATTCTCGAAATGAAATTGGCGAAACTCGCTGGTCTTGAACGCAAGAACGTCGAACTCGAACTCAAAGAAAAACAAGAACTCATCAAGGAACTCGAAGCACTCCTCGCAAGTCCAAAGAAAATGCTCGGTGTTATCGCGAATGAACTCAAAGAAATCCGCGAGAAATATGCTGATGATCGCCGAACACGCGTTATCAAAGGTGGTGTCAAAGCTATCAACGAAGAAGACCTTATTCCTGAGAAAGAATCAGTACTCGTGTTCACCAAGGGTGGATATGTAAAGCGTACTGATCCTTCTGAATACCGCGCACAGAAGCGTGGTGGTGTCGGTGTGATTGATATTGAACCAAAAGAAGAAGACTTTGTGACGATGCTTATCTCTGCAAATACACACAGCGATCTTCTTTTCTTCACAAATCGTGGCAAGGCGTATCAAATCAAAATGTACGATATCCCTGAAGGTCGTCGTGCAACAAAAGGTAAATCAATTATGAACTTTATCGCACTCGAAGGTGATGAAAAAGTGACTTCGATTTTGCCTATTGATAAAGAAACAAAAAAGACGATTGAATGCTTGATGATGGTGACATCACTCGGTGTGACAAAGAAAGTCGGTGCGGAGAGTTTCAAGGATGTACGTCGAAGTGGTCTTATTGCTATTAAACTCGACAAGGGTGATGAACTCCAAGCAGTGCTTGCTATCGCAAAGGGTGACGATGTCATGCTCGCGACAGCACTCGGCCAGTCTATTCGATTCAAAGAATCTGATGTTCGAGAGATGGGACGCACTGCAGGTGGTGTCCGTGCGATGAAGCTTGGCAAGGGCGATACTATTGTTGGTGTTGATAAAATTCCAAAAGGTGATACTACTCGCGCATTTCTCACACTCGGTGCACACGGTCTCGGTAAGAAGACACTCGTAAAAGAATATAAATCACAGAAGCGTGGCGGTTCTGGTATTAAAACTGCAAAGGTAACTCCAAAAACAGGGAATATTATCGTAGCGAAAGTTATCTCTGATGAAACTGAAATCATTGCCGTATCACAGAAAGGCCAAGTGATTCGCGTAGAGCTCGCTTCTATCCCAACATCAGGTCGTCAGACCCAAGGTGTGACGATAATGAAACTCCGCCCAGGGGATTCGATTGCATCTATTACGTGTTTGTAAAATGATTCAAGGAATATTAAATTCAAATTTTTTCAGTGGTCTTGCAACAATTATTACTGGTGCCATAGCTTTTCTTGTTTACAAACTTGCAAAAAGATCTGAGAAGATCAATGCCTCACGCATAATCCTAATGGAAATTAGAAATGCTGAATTTTCTATAAATAGGATAAAGGAAACGGGTGTTATTGATGATTATGTTTCAATTCTTCCCCAAAATAGCTGGAAGAGGTATAAACACCTTTTTGTTAAGAATTTTAACAATGATGAATTTAGACTAATAGATCAATTTTATCTTAAGTGTTCTTTGTCGGAAAAACAAGTTTCTATTTTTAATGATTTCTTGACTATTAGTAGTCAAGAAAAAACTCGAATTATTCAAGGTAAACTATTAGAATTAATAGATTTATATAAAGATGATGGATTGATTGAGGATAATCAAAATTACAAAAAGCACAAGGATAAGATTTTAACCCTATTTCATAATGAGTCTTATTGGTATGAAGGCAACTCTCCTAAGTTAAAGATATTAAAATATATTAACACCATTGAATTTATTTTAAGTTCGAATGTAGCTCAGAAGTTACAAAAAATTTCTAGTAGATTGTTCTAGTTTTATTGTATGTATAGTTTATCCCTGCAGAGGGCTACTAATTTTCAAATATGATAATTGAGACGATAGTAGAAAGTTCTTTTATTGTTATATCCTTATCATTTTCTACGGATACAGCTAATTCATCAAGTGTTATTTTGGGATGCATAGTTAGATTAAGTGCTTTGCAATATATTTCTAGCCAAAGGACCGAGAGTCGTTTGTTACCATCGGTGACGGGGTGGTCTTTTATAATGAAGCAGAAAAAGGCAGCAGCCTTGTCTTTGTCGGTAGGATACTGAGAAAAACCAAACCACGTTCCTTCAATGGTTTTAACTATTGTATCTATTTTATCGGCGTGTTCGTCTTGCAGAGGAAAACTAATCTCGCCGTTTTCATAGAGCTTGTTATACGCTTCGCACAACAGTCTTGAGGTTGATTGGAGCGATTGTTTTTTCTCCTCGGTCATATTTTCTTAGGGATTCAATTTCCTTATAACGATTTTTATATGCACTGTCAATAATCTCTTGTGTTATTTTTTCACGAAGAGTTGTATTTTTTTTAGGAAAAATTTTAGATAAGAATTTCATATATACATTATAACCCACTATAAAATGTAGGCAATGACTATAAACTGCATAAAATTTAACACTATATTATTTATTTGTCAAATAATATAGTTGGATTGATAAATAGGTTTTATTTCTGTGATATAATAATTTTATGTTTTCTGATCCTGAAAAAAATATTGCACAGTTTGGATTACGTGAAGGAATGAAAGTTGCCGACCTTGGCTCTGGAACGGGGTATTATACTCGTGCGGTAAGCTCGCGTGTCGGACCGTCTGGTCACGTCTATGCTATTGAAGTACAAAAGGGATTGGTAAAAAGACTCGAAAGTGAACTCAAGGAATTGGGGTATAAAAATGTTGAATGTATTTGGGCTGATGTTGAAACAAAAGGTGGAACAAAGCTCGCTGATGAAAGTGTCGACGCTGTGATTCTATCAAATATACTTTTTCAAGTAAGTGATATTCTCGGACTTATTACTGAGACTCGCCGTATCTTGAAACACGGAGGAAAAGTTCTTGTTGTTGATTGGGTGCAATCATTTGATGGTATGGGCCCTGCACCATATACAGTGGTACCAGAAAAGAAAGCACGCGATATGTTTCGTGAGCGGGGATTCAAAGAGATTCAAACTATTTCTGCTGGACCATATCAATATGGTATAATTTTTGAAGGATAAATTGGTATCACTTCTATGAATACATTTCAAACAATTCTCGTTGCTGTCTTTCTCTCATTTTTTGTGTTTGCTGTTTTGATATTTTCTGGTCTTATCAATATTGGTGGACTCTCGAAAGATAGTGCACTCCCTCAAGGTAAGATTATCGTCTGGGGTACCTTTCCTGCGACAGAAATACCTCGTGTTTTTGAGGATATCAGTGCTACCAATAAAGACCTCATCATCACCTATATTCAAAAACCAGAATCGACATATCAACAGTCGCTTATTGAAGCATTTGCAAATGGTACAGGCCCAGATTTATTCTTTATCACAGCTGGTTCTATTGTGAAGAATGAGAACTTTTTATATAAACTTCCTTTTGCAAATTATCCAGAGAAAACATTTCGAGATGCATTCATCGACGGGGCTGATGTATTTATCGCTCCTGATGGTGTGCTTGGTTTTCCTGTCGTTGTCGACCCGATGATGCTCTATTATAATCGTGACCTTCTCTCAAATGAAGGGATTGCACAACCTCCGCAATATTGGAATGACTTATTTAGTCTCAACAATCGCCTCACCAAAAAGAATGCAGACGGGTCTATTAATCAAAGTATGATTGCACTTGGTTTGTTTGATACGATTGACCAAGCAAAAGATATTCTTGCGACGCTTTTCTTGCAAGGAGGGAATCCGTTGATGGTTCGTACTGAATCAGGATATCGTTCTACCTTTGATGGTAGTACTGCTCTTTCTACAACACCACTTGTTGCTGGTGATGTGATTGTTGATTTCTTTACTGAATTTTCTGACCCTACTAATGAGTCATATTCATGGAATCGTACACTTCCTCGTTCTCGAGATATGTTTGCGGGGGGCAAACTCGCACTCTATCTCGGACGTGCAAGTGATCTCTTTACGATTCAATCAATGAATCCTAATCTGAGTTTTGATGTGACTCGAATGCTCCAGACGCGTGGACTTCCAACGACACGAACCTATGGAGAAATATATGCGATTGCAATAAACAAAAAATCAGCCAACCTCTCGACTGCGTTTACTGTTGCAGGACTTATGACCACAGGTGAATTCGCAAAGAATATCGCTTCGGCACTTTCTCTTCCTCCTGCATCACGAGCGCTCCTTGCAGACAAGCCAGCAAATAGTCCGTATCTCTTTTCATTTTTTGAAAGTGCGCTTACGGTACGAACATGGGTTGATCCTGACCCGATTCGGTCAGGACCTATCTTTAGCGAACTTATTTCTAATGTAGTATCAAATGCAATGCAAGCATCCGAAGCATTGATCAAAGCAAATGGTCAAATGGATCTTCTTGTAGGTACACAAACACGATAATGAAAACATTTAAAAAAATTACTATAGGAATTCTCGGTTTTATTATTATGTGTTCGCCATACGCAGTGACACACGCAGCGGGAATACTTCCTGATTGCGGGATATTTGACTCTGCATCAAAGACAATGCCTCGTCCGTGTGATTTCAATGCATTGCTTGAACTTGTAAATAAGATTATCAACTTCTTGCTCTTTACGCTTGCAACTCCTCTGGTCGCTCTTATTTTGACGTACGCAGGGTGGCTCTATATCACAAGTGGTGGGAGTGATGAGAATACAAAAAAAGCAAAGAGCATGATGAAGAATGCTGTGTGGGGATACATACTCGCACTTTCTGCGTGGTTGATTATTAATACTCTTCTTAAGGCTGTTGGATTCAAAGGTCCGACGTTTCTCTCATAAGGGGAGATGGTATATAATATATATATGAAATTCTTACAAAGTAAAAAATACACGATTCTTGCAAATATCGCTCGATATAGTTTTGTATTTGTGTTTATGTGTGCACTTGCGATGCCATTTGTGGTGATTAATGCAGCGACAACACCCGCAACGGTGGATAATCGAACAACAGCAACACCCGCTACTGTTGATAACCGAAAAACTGAATCTTCAAATGTTCGTGTTGATACAAAAATCAATAATCCACTTGGTGATAATATTCGAGATATTCCTACGTTTATCCAAGCACTTTTGAAAATTGTAATACTGGTGGGTATTCCTATTGTGACACTTGCGATTATTTATTCTGGCTTTATGTTTGTCCAAGCACAGGGTAATGTCGAGAAGCTTGGAACAGCAAAAAAGAATTTTGTTTATACACTTATCGGAGCGGCACTTTTGCTTGGTGCATTTGTGATTTCACGTGCTATTCAGGGGACGGTCGATCAAATTATTAGAGAAAATAAATAATATACATATATGGGACCAACAATTGCACAAACATCAAATGCCTGCAAAGGAGCACCGTTTAACACCTTTTCTGATATTTTGACTTTTATTTCATGTACAATCAACAAATCAATCATTCCACTTCTCTTTACACTCGCAACAGCAGGATTTATCTGGGGGATTATTCAGTATTTCCTCAATCCTGATAATGAAGAAAAAAGAAAAGCAGGAAAGAGTTTTATTATCTGGGGACTCATAGGGCTTTTTGTTATGATTAGTATGTGGGGACTCGTAGGAATCCTTACAAATACATTTGGAACAAAAACAATGATTCCACAGCTTTCCCAGTAGTGTTTGCGTTATCTCTTTGTGGTATACTAAAGAGGTAACAAAGAATGTATCTGTGTGCTACGGTCGGTAGTGATGGATACGATTATTAATATAGTACAGTAGTAGTTTACACATATGAAGAAAATTATTTCATTGAGTGCGATTAGTTTGACTGTGGCTCCATTGTTTGCATTTGCTGCAAATATCTTTACGGTTCTCACAACAATCAACCAAATTCTCTCAACACTTATTCCGATTTTTATTACACTCGCAGTAGTGTACTTTATCTGGGGAGTTGTTCAGTACACTCTTTCAACAGACGAAGAAGCAAAGAAGGGTGCAAAAGGAAAAATTGTAGCTGGTTTGATTGGTCTTTTCCTCATTATCTCATTCTGGGGTATCATTCGAATCGTTTCAAGTACATTTGGTGCTGACCGAGTACAACAGCTCGATAGTCGTGCTATTCCTTGTATTCCTGGTCCTGGCGTGTACTGTTAATATCTCTACCTATGGACTTCGGATTTATTCCAGTCGCAGAGGCGAGCGTCGAAACGCTCATGAAAAGTATCAACAAGGTTATTATTAACCCGTTGATACTTTTCTTGTTTTCTATTGCACTTGTATATTTTATCTATGGACTGGTGCAGTATTTCTTGTCACCAGATAATGAAGAAGTTCGCAAGACGAGCAAGACTCACATGGTGTGGGGTGTCATCGGACTTTTTATTATGGTGTCTGTTTTTGGAATCTTGCGACTTGTTCTCGGTACTGTCGGTGAGACAAAAATTAAAATCCAGAATACGGGTGATTATGAGGTCAATAAGGTTTATCAGGCTGACCAGGGTGCACTCAATATGGACGAACAACCACTCTCGGGTGGTACGATATTTACGACTGATGGCGGTGTAGGATTTGACCCACTTGGTGGAGGTACGGTAAATGTCAATCCATATCTTCCTCCTATTCTCGATGAAAGTGAACTACCTCTTCCAAAAGAAATCCTTGATGCGATCGCTTCGGACCCTCTTTATTACCGGACATTTGGTTCAGGTAAAAAGACAAATGCTGTTGATGCAAAATTGACCGCACTCAAGAATGCCGAAATACGCCTTGCTGGACTCAAGGGTGCACGAAGTGTTGATGTTGTGAAGGGGAGAACTATCATCAGGGAGTCACAGAAGGTTCTCGGTGGATTCTCTCATTACTTCGTAGCGGTCTCATATCCAAAAGAGATTATCTCAGCAGAGAGTACGCTTCCTGTTCCTGATGATATGAAATCATACCGAAGTGATTCATCATATTATCGAGCACTTGGTTCTGGGCAGAGTGCTGATCTTGCGTATGCAAAACGTATTGCGATTCGAAATGCTCGTGTGCAGATAGGTGCTGAAAAGAGAGCAACAAGTATCGACTCTATCAACTATGTGATTCTCAAGGAACGAGCCTTTAAATCTCCAGACGGACTCTCTCATTATTTTGTTGTTCTCTCTCACCCTAAATAAAAAAACGCCCCGCAATAGTGGGGCGTTTTTTGTTACTTTTTACTTGCGAGAATTTCTGCAAGTTTTACGAGAAGAACTGAGATGTTTCCATCGATGTCATACTTTTGTTCCTTGATTTCCTTTTTCGTGATACCAAGAGCAATAAGAGCACATTCTGTTTGTTCTTTGGGGTTACCATTCGGTAAAAGGTTTTTACCCATGTCTTGGATTCTTTTACGCAGGGTATCTGCTTTTACCTTTTCTGCTTTACCTTCAAGTTTAGCAAAGGCTTCTTTTGCAAGTGCTTGGTAATACTCTGGTTGTAATTCAGTGTCTCCAATGGTGATTGTTGAATTAGTTGGAATGTGATACGGGTAATTATTCGTATCACAAAAATGATTTACTTCTTTTTTGAGTTTTTCTGAGAGATTTTCCAGTATTTTACCCTTGTCGGTATCAATATCAACTGGTAATTTTTCTCCAATTTCATCAAGAAAAAATTCGTCACAAAATCCAATAATCCTTTCTTTGATCACTTTTGTACCACCTTCAATGCTGATCATTTGCATAACACCTTCTTCGCTTTCAATAAATTTAAGCATAAGAGTTACATCTTTAATTCTTACCTGGATACCTCTTGTTTTTGTTTGCATCCAAGGTGTTTCTTCGATGTGTACCTTAATCGCCTGAAGATCTATTGAAGTGTTCAATTCGCCATTTGTACCTACTGTGGTAAATTCAAACAACGGATCAGTCCAGTGATTAGAGCCAGCTCTAAGATATCCAATAAGTTTTGAATTAACCCTACTGAATACACCCGTCATTGTCCGAAAGGGGACGTACCTGCTTCCAGAGTAGATATACCACAAAGAAAGTAACGCATAAAAAGGAGAGATGAAGTCCACTTCTTCATTATTAAAGGAGTGAATGAACTGCCATACAAAGAGTACAAATACTCCAATAGCAATCAGAAGAGATGACTTTAATTGATATGAAAGTTTGGGTAATACCAATTTCATAATAACTAAGACTGACACGGCCTTTAATAAAATCCATGTGTTGCTAAAAATAAAATCAATCATTTCTTTTTTTTGATTAGTGATTTCTTTTTATTGTGACAATTACTTTCTCATTACTTGTATTACTATACATGTAATATTTAGATGGTGAGATATATGTGCTCCCAGAGATATAGTTATCTCCTGAGAGCACTCGAACCTCACCATGTTCATCGGTCGTTTTTATTGGACCATTTGAATGGAAAGAAAATAATTCTCCTGTAAGGTACACGATAACCCTGCGGGCAGGAGGTACCTCAAAAGAAAAAGAATCACTATAATCAATAGTAGAAAGATCATATTTCTTCGGGTTGTATCTTTCATAGAGTTGTTCTATTGAGAACAACCAAATAATAAATAGAACAAGAAGAATGATTTTTAGCCACACACCTGATTTTGATACAGGGGGTGTGCTTGGTTTTACCACCTCTGGTGGCGGGGTTGCTGTTGATGATGACATATCTTTATTTGATTTTTAAATTTGTTTGTATTATACACTATATAGAACAAAAAGTCAAGTTATCTATCCTTATATATCAAGCAAAAAAGAGGTATATTTGTGTTTTTTGAATAAAATGGTATACTCTTTTTCGTGTACGGTCTTATTATATAACCAGATTAAAGATAGTGGACATCAGCTTTTTTGAAGCCTACGTACAGTAAGAAGTAAGAGTTTTGTTTGTAAAAATTAATTTTTGGCCTTATCGTCTAACGGTTAGGACATCGGCTTTTCAAGCCGGTAATCCGGGTTCGATTCCCGGTAGGGTCACAAAGTGAAACTTGCTCCGAAAAATCGTCCGCGCGCTCACGCGCGATAGTGTGGCGGGGTTCGGCGGGGGTTAAATCCGCTTTGGAATTCAATGTGAATTCTGTGGGTGGGCAAAATGAGAATGAGACGGACTTGTCCCGCAATTGCGAGTTCGTTCCAATTTTTTTGAAATAGTCACGAATTTCAAAAAAATTGTCGCTAGATTGCAATTGCGTGGCTTTTTTCATATCCAAAATCCATTCCCGCAAGGGTTCGACCCAATTCTTTCTTTCTGCTCGAGCAGATTCTTTTTTCTGAGTGAGAGACACTTTCTTTTTCAAAAGCTCGTTCTTTTTTGATAAATAATTTTCTTTTGGAATATCGCCATCAAGATACAAAGTAACGAGTTCATCGAGCTTTTGTTCGGTCTCTCGCTCATTGGTTTTAATCTGCTCGAGTAAACTTCCCGACGATACTTTTACTTCGTTATTCCATTCATCTGTTTTTCGTAACATATAGTCAATCCAATCGTCGGGAAGTGAAATTTTTTGAAGCTGTTCCTTAAGTT
>JAGOOZ010000027.1 GCA_017992215.1 Minisyncoccota bacterium | reverse complement strand
TGAGTCGCTGACACGTGAACTTCGTGCGCTCGAAGAAGCTCATCCAGAATTCGCTGATTTAAATAGTGCAGTTAATCGTGTTGCGGGTACACCTCTACCAAAGTTCCAGAAAGTATCACACGAGGCACGAATGCTTTCGCTCAATGATGCATTTTCAAAAGACGAAGTAACCGAATGGGAAACACGTATCAGTAAATTACTTGATACGAAGCATTCATATTTTTGCGAATTAAAACTCGACGGACTCGCACTTTCTCTTATTTACAAAGACGGTGTTCTTGTTCGTGGGGCTACACGCGGGGATGGATTTATTGGGGAGGATATTACTGAAAATGTAAAAATGATTGAGACAATTCCGCTTACACTTCCCAAGCCATATCCATCGTATGTTGAAGTACGTGGTGAAGCAGTAATGCCAAAGCGTGTCTGGCGTGCACTTAATAAGAAACAAGAGAAAGATGGTAAAACTCTTTTTGCGAATACTCGTAATGCTGCAGCGGGAAGTCTTCGTCAGCTTGATCCATCGGTGGTAAAAGAACGCAAACTTGATTTTTTTGCCTGGGATATAAAATCATTGGATGGTTGGAGTACCAGCCCAACACTTCACTCAGAAGAACATGAACTTCTCAAGAAGCTCGGTTTTAGTGTTGCTCCGTACGAGAAAAAAGCAAAAACTCTTACTGGGGTATTTTCATTTATTGATGAAGTAGAAAAGGTTCGAGATGGTTTGCCATATGGCACGGATGGTATCGTCATTTGTGTTGATGAACTTGGATTACAGGATACGCTCGGTGTTGTTGGTAAGGCTCCTCGCTATTCAGTCGCATTTAAATATCCAGCTGAAAAAGCAACAACAATCGTTACGGATATCACGGTGAATGTTGGACGGACGGGGGTTCTTACACCGCTTGCTCATTTTCATCCGACGCTTGTTGCTGGTTCAACGGTATCGAAATCTACACTTCACAATATGGATCAGATTGAACGTCTCGATATTCGTATTGGAGATACAGTGATTATTCAAAAAGCAGGGGATGTGATTCCTGAAGTTGTGGAAGTGCTTGTAAATATGCGCACAGGTAAAGAGAAGAAATTTACAATGCCGAGAGAGTGCCCTGTGTGTGGTATGAATGTAGAAAAACGTGAAATGGGAAGAGGTCAAAGTCCTGTGAGTAATGGTCTGGCCGAGCGAAGCGAAGGAGATCCGAGGACCTTACGAAGAGGAGCTTTGTCTTCTTCCCATAAGAATTCAGTTGCCTATTATTGTACAAATAAAAAATGCCCCGCAAAAAATCGCCGAGGAATGCAACATTTCGTGAATGTGTTTGAGATATATACCATTGGTCCCAAGATTCTCGACCGCTTGAAAGACGAAGGACTTATTAGTGACGGTGCTGATTTGTTTACACTTGAAACATCTGACCTCGCAGGGCTCGAACGATTTGGTGCAAAATCTGCTGACAATATTATCTCTTCAATTGCATCTCACAAGAGCGTTCCTCTCTGGCGTTTCCTCTATGCACTCGGTATTCTCCATGTTGGTGAACAGACAGCACAAGATGTCGCGAATCATTTTGGTACACTCGAAAAGGTAATGAATGCATCACGCGCCGATATTGAGTCGATTGAAAACATTGGTCCTGTTGTCGCAGAGAGTATCAATGATTTCTTCTCTCACAAAGAAAACAAGGCACTTGTTGCAAAATTACTTGCAAACGGCGTAAGCCCAGAAAAGGCGCTCGTGAAAAAAGGAGGCAAATTCGCTGGTAAAACATTTGTACTCACTGGTACACTTCCGACACTTTCTCGTGATGAAGCCAAGGTGCGTATTGTTTCCGAAGGTGGCAAGGTTTCAAGTTCTGTATCAAAGAATACGAGTTATGTCCTCGCAGGGGATTCTCCTGGTAGTAAATATGATGATGCAGAAAAACTCGGCGTACCAATCATAGACGAACCAAAATTCCTCAAAATGTTGTAAATAAATGTTATTTTAGTTTTTCGACCCATTGACAAAATGTGTATTTATGTGATATAATACACTCAAATTTAAAAACATCAGAAAAATGAAAAATGACGAATTGGCAACCACACTTGAGTCGCATCTTGAAAGCGGTATCACTGCCGAAGCTAAAAACATCGGAAAGTATGTTTCCTCTCTGTTTACAAGAGGAACAACGCTAACCGTACAGCCCGAAAGTGCATTAACTATTTCAGAAGAGAACATGAATGATTCCTGGAAAAAAATTGCTACCCGTGAAAAAGAAAAAGGAAATCCTGATCCGTGGTTTGATGAAGACATTTGGAAATGGTTTAAAGGAGTAACAATTCCTGCTATTGCAAATGAATTCACCTCTACCATCCAGCGGTTTACCCAAACACTGACTCACAAGCAAATCCTTGATGAAGCTGAAAAAATGGCTATCAAAAAGGTTTACACATGGCTTGAAGCAAAACGCATCATTGAAAATGCTATCCTTGCTGGTGAAGTTGAAACCCGCGGAATTGGTATCATTGCTTACTTCAAAGTTGAAGGCAATGAAAACTTCTACCGCTTCCTTGCGTGGCGTCACTGGGACGACCGGCTCAAAGTGGGTGTGTGCAAGGTGCGTTCGGGCAAGGAGCTGGACGCGGGTTACGGAGCGTGCTGCAGCAACTGACATTTTGCACATTAATTATGGTTGAAGGCATCAGTAAAATACTGATGCCTTTTTCTTTTTCAATCCACCACAAATATGCTATTCTAGGGCTATGCAACTCGAAGAAATTAAGAAACTTGCTACCTTAGCTCGTATTGATATGAGCGAGGAAGAAATGAAGGAAATTGCTCACGATTTCGACTCTATTTTGGCGTACGTGGGGCAAGTGCAAGAAGTTGCGGGGAAGATTGCTGCTGAGCAAGTTCACACCCTCACGAACGTCATGCGTTCTGATACAGTGACAAATACACCAGGGGAATATACAGAAAAAATTATTGCTGAAATGCCAGATAGAGAAAACGGCTATTTGAAAGTAAAGAAAGTCCTATGATTGATTTGAAAACACTAACTATTGAGAATACACACGAAGCGCTTAAGCGAGGTGACTTCACCGTAACTGATTTGGTGGATGCATATCTTGAAATTATCAAAGAAAAAAATTCTGATATCAATGCGTATGTAGAAGTGTATGATGATGCACTCGCGCAAGCAAAATATGCGGAGGAAATGTTTGCAAATGGTACTGCGACTCTTATGACTGGTATTCCTGTCGCACTCAAAGACAATATGCTCAATGTTGGACACATCGCCTCTGCTTCCTCAAAGATGCTCGAGAAGTATCATGCGACATACGATGCAGGTGTTGTATCGCAACTCAAAAAAGAAGGCGTAGTATTTCTTGGACGAACAAATATGGATGAATTCGCAATGGGTTCATCGACAGAAACGAGCGCATTTGGTATTACCAAAAATCCTCTCGATACATCACGTGTACCAGGTGGTTCATCAGGTGGTGCAGTTGCCTCAGTTGCTATGAATGGATCGCTTGTATCACTCGGTTCTGATACTGGTGGATCAATTCGTCAGCCAGCATCATTTACGAATCTTGTTGGGTTGAAGCCAACATATGGCACAGTATCTCGCTTTGGAATTATTGCGATGGCAAGTTCTCTCGATCAAGTTGGACCAATCGGTAAAACAGTTCGTGATGTTGAAATACTTTTTAATACGATTAATGAATATGATGCGAAGGATAGCACTTCGGTGCCGAAAGAAAAGCGAGTATTTTCTCTGTCACCAAAAAAGAAAATTGGTATTCCACGTGAATTTCTTTCAGGCGAGGGGATTGATAGTGAGGTGATGAAGAATTTTGACGAGAATTGTCAGAAGTTAAAAGACGCTGGCTACGAACTCGTTGATGTTTCTCTTCCACTTATAAAATACTCTCTCGCTGTGTACTATATTCTCCAGCCAGCCGAAGTTTCGAGTAATATGGCACGTTATGATGGAATCAGATACGGTCTCCATGAAGATGCGGACAAACTTTTTGATGTGTACTCCAAAAGCAGAGGTAAAGGATTTGGTAAAGAAGTTCGTCGTCGTATTCTTCTCGGAACATACATTCTCTCTCACGGATACTATGATGCCTACTATACAACTGCCGTAAAAGTTCGTGATGCAATCAAGGCGGAACTGGCAGAAGTATTTGAGTCAGTTGATGCGATTATTACTCCAACAGTTCCGTTCTTGCCGTTTAAATTTGGAGAAAAATCAAAAGACCCTGTCGCTATGTATATGTCTGATTTATTCTGTGTACCAGCAAATATCGCGGGTACTCCAGCGATTTCTATACCATCAGGTACAACTGAAAATGGATTACCATTCGGACTTCACATCATGGCACCGCTCTTTAGCGAAGAAACACTCTTTGCTATTGGGAAAGATTTTGAAAAGCGGGTATAATACTATACATGTCGCAAGCGATTCAAGTTCAACCACTTATACAAGAGCCTCTTTTTGATCCTACGTATCTTAATCTTGAATATGTATTTCGTACAATTCTTGATTCTATTTATCCTGTTATTGATATCTTAAAAAATCCACAGACATGGTCAACGCTTGGTGTGATTACATCACTTTTTTCTATTTTTTGTATTGCGATTATTATCTATTCTATTGTGAGAATGCGTGAGATTCAACTTCACGAAAAAGAAGAGATTGCACACGAGATACATCATGCACTCGCCATGGAACACGAACGCCGAAAAGCTGAAAATCCTCGGTGGCATTATATTCGTACGCTCATCGAAGGTGCGAGTGAGTCAGATTGGCGTGTTGCTATTATTGAAGCAGATACAATGCTCGATGAATCACTTGAAGCAAAAGGCTGGTCGGGTGTTGGTGTCGGAGAGAAATTAGAACGAGGAAAAGGTGGGGGATTGCATACATTACAAAATGCATGGGATGCACACAAGGTTCGTAATCAAATAGCACACGCAGGTTCTGATTTTGCTCTTTCTCAGACAGAAGGACGTCGGGTTATAAAATTATTCCAAACAGTGTTTGAAGAATTGGGGGTGATATAAAGCATAATCCAAAAAATACTATTATTCACCGTGATGAATAATAGTATTTTTTTAGTAAAATCGACCGGAATCTTTCCCTCGACTAAAATTTTTTCGACAAAAAATTTTGTCTGGGCACCGACTCACGATTTTGACTGCTGTCAAAATATCGCTCCGTCGTTCAAGTCCTTAAAATACTTCGTATTTTATCAATCACGTAAAAAGCCCCTCGTGGGGCTTTTTCTGGCGCGATTTAGTGGACGAAGTGGGAACCAGAATAAGAGAACACAATGGCTATATTTATATACCAAACTTTATAAATAAGGCATCATTATAATAGAAAACCCACCGAAGCAGATTTTCTACGGTGGGCATTTTACTTTAATTTTTCACTCAATTGATTTTCATAGTCAGACCCACCAAATAATTTAGCTAGTCCAATAGGGTCTCTTTTTTTATCTCTCATAAGAACGATCTGGTAAAATCTATCTTTTGCAGATGGTTCTTTTTTAGATAAATTAACCATATTATCTACAATTATTTTTTCAATATAGCATATTTTCTTTTTATCTTCATTACTCAAAAGATTTTCTGCTGTATCTATTGTAAATTGTATGGTTTGCCAAAAAGAAATTAAATCTTCTGCTGACATAAGCTGTAATGCTTTGAATGTATCAAAGAGTTCTTGTGCAGAAATATATGTTCCCTTTATTTTATCAATAAAACTTTTCATTGTTTTTATATTTAATTGGTTATCACAAAAGACAAAATATCTTCTCTGAAAACCAATCAAACATAATATAAAAGAACTATATGTTTGTACAATAGCACAATCACTTGACAATGTCAAGTGATTGTGCTATACTCCCCATATGGTGAGAATGGACAAACTCACTTAATGGCACGAAGCAATCAAATAATCTCGGCATCGCACGTTGCGGTAAAATACATTGAAAAATGAATAGTACATTAAACAATCTAGCGTTACTTTCTTTCAAAAGAAAAGCTAGGAAGCTCGGTAAAAACATTGAAGTTGCCAATTTAACAGATCAAGGATTTTTTGAAGAATACTTGGTTCGTGCGGGGGAAACCTTAATCATTTGGGGTGAAGAGAATGGTTTTCATTCTATTTTCACAGAAAATGACAAGGAACTTGCATATCTGGTTAATTTCCCAGATAAATATGGTTATGATGAAGTTTACCACTTTGGCATTCTTAACCCAGATAAAACAAAATTATATGTTTATCGGTGTTATGACCAGCTTACTCATCAGAATGAAGTTTTAGCTTATGGCTTACAATATCAAACTGAGGAATACAAAAGAAACCAAGATTTTGAACTCCAGCAAGAAAGTGAACTTCCTTTCTTACAGCAAGGAAGAGGTTCTTATTTGTAATAGAGTTCTTATTAAAACATTTAGCCACCACTTACTTGAGGTGGCTAATTTTTATAATAGAATATATTTGTATGCCAACCCTTAAAAAGGGGTTCCTTGAAATCCACCGACAACATAAAAATTACTATGGATACCGTTATTATCAAAATATATAGCCCACG
>JAGOOZ010000004.1 GCA_017992215.1 Minisyncoccota bacterium | reverse complement strand
GTTCGTATAAATGAACTTCTATATATTACCGTATTTTATATTTTTTGCAATAGTACATTCGTAATGAGTTAGGAGACAGTGATTGACATTGTGTTAAATAATGTTACAATTTATAAAAAAAAATTAACATATGAAAGAGATAGATGTAGAAGTACGCTTCTGGAGTAATCCTCACTTTGTAACTATCCGTATAAATGATGGAGCATTTATACGTTCTCATGATGAAAAGCGGGTGTGTTTTTCAAATAACCCACAGTATCATTCAGTCGGAGATGCTCGACCAACAGAGAAATTGATCGGAGATGCACTCAAAGACCTTCGTGTTACTTCTGTTGGTAATACACTTCCATGTATTGAAAAAGTATCATTTAATAGCGGAGGTATCTATGTTAAAAAGTTTGATACGTCTAGTTGGTCAGATGTTGGTCCTTTGTTGGTTGAAACACTTGGCGGATGTGTTATTGCGAGTACAAAAAATAGTACTCGTGTATCCTCCCTCGTTGGAGTGGATTAGTATGATTAAGAAATAAAAAAAATCGAGACAAAAAATGTCTCGATTTTTTTTTATGAGAGAAGTGAATATATCGCTCCTAGTGCAGTGATGCTCATCAAGGTAATAACGAGCCACCCCATGAGTGTTCCAAAACGAGAATTTTTATAGTGTCCCATTATCTTTTTGCTTCCACTGATGTGAACAATTAAAATGAGAATAATTGGAGCGACGAGTCCATTCGCTATTGCTGAATAGATGAGCGCTTTGATAGCATCAATTCCCAAAAAGTTAATTAATATACCGATAATAACTGAGACAATGATAACTCCATAAAATGCCCGCGCTTCACGGAGCTTGCGATATAATCCCTCACGCCAGCCGAAACTCTCGGCAATAGCGTATGCTGTGGATCCGGCAAGTACTGGAATAGCGAGCATTCCTGTGCCAATGATACCGATTGCAAAGAGTGTTGTTGCCCATGGTCCTGCGAATGGTTTGAGTGCAAGTGCTGCGTCACTCGCAGTGGTGATGTTGGTGATACCGTTTACAAAAAGTGTATTAGCACACACCGCAATTATAAAAAACATAACAAGGTTCGAGAGGAACATTCCCGTCCATACATCGCGACGCATATTTTTAATCTCTTTGTCATTTGTTCCATGTCGTGACCGAACTGTTGTTTTTCCATCAGCGATTTGCTCCTCAACTTCTTGTGATGTTTGCCAAAAGAAAAGATATGGTGAAATCGTTGTCCCTAAAATACCAGTGATGAGCAGGATTTGATTTTTAGAGAATGTGATATGAGGGATAAATCCATCACGAAGAAGCATACCCCAATCCATGTGGATAATCAGCCCCGTGGCAATGTATGAGAAAAGAGTGATAACCAGCCACTTCAAATACTTTGCATATTTTTGGTAGGGGATAAAGATTTGCAATCCAAGTCCAATAATTCCCATAGAAATAACTAAAAATACAAATGGAATATTAGGAGAGAGGAGCTGTACTGCTTTTGCCATTGCTCCCAAGTCTGCACCGATATTGAGTGTGTTTGCAATAAAAAGAAGAATCGTACAGATATAGAGAACTTCTTTTCGGTATACACTTTTGATATTTGCAGCTAATCCTCGGCCAGTGACGAGCGCAATTCGTGCACACATTTCCTGAACCATCGCAACAAGAGGAAATGTCCATACCGCAAGCCATAGCAAGCTCGTTCCATATTGTGCTCCTGTTTGTGAATAGGTAGCGATACCAGAGGGGTCATCATCAGCTGCGCCAGTAATAATACCTGGACCGAGTTTTTCTATATATTTTTTACCATCAGTGAGAAGTGATGTGTGTTCGTGTACTATATCGTCTGTGTTTTCTTTCATACTTCCTGAAGTATACTATAAAATATACACAGACAATATGTTGTTCACTTCTTTCTTATTCAAAATCACGCTATACTAAACCTATCATATGGATACTGATATTCCACACAATAGAGAGATAACATATTTTGGGCGTACTAATTTTCGTAGTACCAATACTCCGTTTGGTATCAAGCGACGCGACCGACGTCAGCATATGTATATTCTTGGTAAGTCAGGTACTGGTAAATCAGTATTACTCTCAAATCTCATTATTCAAAATATTCAAAACGGTGAAGGGGTGTGTGTTGTCGACCCGCACGGAGAACTCGTTGAGGAAGTATTGCACCTGATACCCGAGCATCGACTCAAAGATGTTATTTATTTCAACCCAGCAGATACGGATTATCATATTGGATTTAATGTGATTCAGATTGATGACCCAAAATACAAACACCTCGTCGCGTCAGGACTGATGGGTATTTTTACAAAAATCTGGGCAAATGCATGGAGTGCTCGTATGGAATATATTTTAAACAATGCGATTCTTGCATTGCTTGATACTCCAAACACGACACTTCTCGGTATCCCACGATTACTTGTCGACAAAGAATATCGCAAGTTTATTATTTCAAATTTAAAAGACCCCGTAGTAAAAGCATTTTGGGTCAATGAGTATGAACAGTGGCGTGATCAATTTCGTAATGAAGCGATTGCTCCGATTCAAAACAAAGTAGGTCAATTCCTCTCGTCATCAATCATTCGTAATGTTGTTGGTCAAGAACAATCGACGATTGATATTTTTAAAATCATGAACGAAGGAAAGATTTTCCTCGTGAATGTTTCAAAGGGGCGTATCGGTGAAGATAACTCTGCGCTTCTTGGAGGTATGATTATTACAAAGATTCAGCTCGCAGCGATGGAGCGTGTACGTATTCCCGAGAACGAACGTCGAGACTTCTATCTCTATGTTGACGAATTCCAAAACTTTGCGACAGATTCATTTGCCAATATTCTTTCTGAAGCTCGTAAATATCGCCTCAATCTTATCATTGCTCACCAATATACTGCACAGCTTGCAAATGAAAATGGGACAAAGGTTCGTGATGCTGTTTTTGGTAACGTCGGTACGATGATTATTTTCCGTGTAGGTGCGGATGATGCTGATTTTATTGAAAAAGAATTTGCACCAGAATTTACTGCACAAGATTTGGTGAATCTTCCAAACTATCATATCTACCTCAAGCTCATGATCGATGGTGTGACGAGTCGACCTTTTTCTGCAACAACGCTTCCTCCAGTGAAGGTTGATATTTCTGCAGGGGTTAAAGAACGTATTATTCAATCATCTCGAGAACTTTATACTCGGAAGCGTGAAGACGTCGAGGAGAGTATCACTGCGTGGAGTGGCCTTCATGCAAAAGATGAAAACGAGGGTAAGTTCAAGGCTGTCTGTTCTTCGTGTGGCAAGGATACGTATGTACCGTTTGAACCTCAAGCGGGAAGACCCCTGTATTGTAAGGAGTGTTTAGCCAAGATTAAAAGTGGGGAACTCAAGGTTCCGCATGTTTCTTCGGCGCCTTCTCCTGTTGCTACAAATCCTGAAGTATCTGAAAAAAATACACCACCCGATGCTCCTCGTGAATCTCAGGCATCTCGACCCCGCACGGATACACAACGACCACAGATGTCACACAGTAGTAAGCCGTCACCCCTCTTGAAGGGTTTGCTTGAGAACATTGAAAAGACAAAATCATCAGGGCCGGCTCCTCTTGCTCGACCGCAGGTACAGACTCCAAAGCCGATGTCTCTTTCTGATTTGAAGCCATCACCTGAGGTAAAAAAGAAAAATATATTTCCCGTAAAAGAAGCTTCAGAAGAAACAAAAACTTCACTCAAAGAAGTTCTCGAACGGGCGCTTCATCAAACACCTACACCGACAGCAGTAAAAACACCCACACCACCTGTTGCCGAGAAGCCTGCATCGATACCAGTTCCTCCAGTGCAACAGGTACCACCCAAAACCACCACTTCTCTTGATTGGCAACAACCAAAAGCTCCAAAGGAAGTTCCTGAAGATATTTTGCGTAAGGTTATCGAATAATACTATGAAGAAATTTGCAATGTATCTATGGTGTGTAAGCGTTCTCTTGTGTGCTCGTGTACCATATGCATTTGCATCTCTTGAAATTACAGAGATTATGTACGCTCCTGCCGACGGTGCGTCATATGAATGGGTAGAAATACAAAATACAGGTTCAGAGTCTATCGATCTTGCGTCGCATCGATTTTTTCATGGTGATACTTCGGGTCCACTTACATTACGAAAGGGATCCTCGACAGTGCTTGCTCCATCTGCATATACGCTTATTGTAAAAAGTTCATCATCCTATGAATGGGTTCCATCGGGTAGTGCATTTTCCGCTTCGACACTTTCGCTTCCTGATAGTGGAGATAATACGTTTATTGCTCTTTCAAATGCGAGTAAGACTCTATTAGACAGTGTGACATACGATACAACTCGAGGTGGAAGCAAGGCGTCTGGTACATCACTTTCGAAAGTTGATGGTGCATGGATTGGTGCATCTCCAACACCCGGACAAGCAAACTCTTCATCGGGAAATGAAGAGAGTGGAAATTCTCTTGATACTGATACGACACCTGCTACAGAAGAGGAGAAAAAAGATATTCTCATCACACATACCAAGATTGTCGCTCCACGAAAAGTCGTACAGCATATTGCATTTGAAATGTATCCAAGGACAACAACTTCAGAAAAAGATACTTTGAATGTCGGTGTATTTGTGTGGAATTTCGGAGATGGAATGTCTGAGACGAGAACGACATCTGACCCATTTACATATTCGTATGCATACCCTGGGGAGTATGTCGTGACACTTTCATTTAAGCATTCTATTCTTTCAGATATTCCTGACTCAACTGACCGGATGGTTATCAGTGTGGTATCTCCTGATATTCGTATTTCATCTGTTGGTTCATCAAACGACCCATATATTGAAATAGAAAATAGTGCTTCATCTGAAATCTCTCTTTCCGGGTGGATACTTCGTGCGGGAGAGAAAGAATTTATTATTCCAGAATACACATTTCTTTTACCAAAAAAGAAATTAAAAGTATCTTCGCATGTTACACATTTTACTCTATCCGATATAGGTTCGATTGTTCTTTTGAGTCCAAGTCGCGAGGTGCTTGCATCATATCCAGCATCTTTACAATCACGCACATATACACCGTCGGTTATACGCTCGACGTCTTCACCCAAGGAACCAAGTACTCGCACGACATCATCACAGACAGAGAAAGGAAGTGTGATTGATTTAAATACTGTAGGGCAAGCGTCTGCTGTTGGCGCAGGGAATGATATGTCACTCAGGCAATTTGGTCCATGGGTTGGACTTGTCGGTGTGGTATGTCTTGGATGGTACGCTATCTATCTCATGAGGGTATCGCAGAAAAAGAATACCGATGAACTAGAGGCCTCTGATGTTGATATTATCGAATAAGACACCTTTTCTATTTGGTGCTATACTAGTCGCATGAAAAAACAAGTACCATCATCACACCATCGAAAACCAAAAGATACTTCATGGGAAGCTGTTGCGTCGTGGTATGACACACTTCTCTCTACTGATACTGATAGTTATCAGGCGCAGGTTATTGCTCCGAATCTCATGCGAATGCTTTCTCTTAAAAAAGGAGAAGTCGTATTTGATGTAGCGTGTGGACAGGGGTATTTTTCTGAACTTTGCCATGCGAGTGGTGCAACAGTGGTCGCATCTGATCTCTCAAAACAACTCATCGAACGAGCCCGCACTCATACAGATACCTCTATTGCGTATCATGTTTCTCCTGCACACAAAGCTCCATTTATAAAAACAGAAAGTCTCGATGCAGTGATTATTATTCTTGCAATTCAAAATATTGAAAATGTCGCTGAGGTTTTTGCTGAATGTAAGCGTATGCTCAAACCACATGGTCGTATGATTCTCGTTCTCAATCATCCTGCATTTCGAGTGCCTCAATCAAGTGATTGGTATTTCAAAGATGATACACAGTATCGTATTGTCGGTAAGTATCTTTCTGAATCAAAAATATCAATCGATATGACACCAGGAGAAAAGAATCCAAAGAAGAAGATAAAAACAATTTCATTTCATCGGTCATTACAGTATTATATGAAATTACTCGCAAAGAATAATTTTGCAATTACTCGTCTTGAGGAATGGATTTCACACAAGAAGAGTGGGGTAGGTCCACGACAGAAAGCAGAAGATATTGCACGAAAAGAGATTCCACTGTTTCTCGCACTTGAAGTAAAACAAATAAAATAAAATACAGGACACCCGAGGTGTCCTGTATTTTATTTTTGTGCCGGAGGGGAGACTTGAACTCCCATCCCTTGCGAGACGCGATTTTGAGTCGCGCGCGTATACCAATTCCGCCACTCCGGCAAATACCACGCCAGTATAGCAAAAAAGTTTTTAAAATTCTAATAGTAGGGTTGTTTTGTATCATATTGACAAATTATGAATTATTTGCTATAATATACAAAAATATTATAGCGTTATGAAAAAGAATCTTTTGTATCTTTACACAAATGCTTCAGAGCATTTGATTCCATTTTTAAGACAAGAAATGGAGGAAATCACAAGAAAAAGTATCTCAAGGGAGGTTTACCAAAAGGGAGACATTCGTGAAAAAATCAAAGAGGCAAACGAAAGATTGTTCTCCGGAATGGATTCAAAATTACGATCAGTTGCAATTATTGCTTTAAATAATTTACGTGACATTTACAAGCACAATGGTATTGATCCAACACATTCTGATTCAGGTTATTACAACATGCTCCGCTTTTTGGATGAAATCGGTGAGTTGATTATCTCTGTTACTTCCGATGGTTGGCATGTAAATTAAAGTTTGTGTTACAAAAGTTAAAAATCTGTCGTTTTATACGGCAGATTTTTTTTGTGTTAAAATACCTGATATGCAGAAAAATCTCCCACTTTCGTACGTAGAACTCTCGAAGAATAATCTCATTCATAACGTGAAGCAGTTTCGAACACTTGTGAAAAAGGGTACAAAGATTGCAGGTGTGATAAAGGCCAATGCCTATGGTCATGGTGATAAAGAAGTAGCGAAAATTCTTGTCCCACACGTAGATTATTTCCAAGTGAATAGTGTGGAGGAATTAGGGGAAGTGAGAACGGTCACAAAGAAGCCAATTTTACTCTTGGGTTACGTAGGGAAGAATGATTTAGCGCGTGCGATGAATCTCGGCTGTATTCTCGGCGTGTTTGATTTCCATCATGCACTTTTGATTAATGAAATTGCACGTATACTCGGTAAAAACCCCGCCGGACCAAATGGTCGTGCGGGCAAGCAAAAAGTACATATTGCCATCGATTCACATTTAGGACGTGAGGGTTTTTTATTGGAAGATTTTGAGAAAGCAATGCCAGAATTTCAGAAAATGAAATATATTTCAATTGAGGGTGTGTATTCTCATTTTGCAAACATCGAAGATACGATTGATTTTTCTCATGCGGAGAAACAAATAGATACGTACACAAAAGCGTGTGCGATATTGCGTGTGTATGGATATAAAAACATACAGACTCATATTTCAGCAACATCAGGTGTGCTTGCGTATGAAAAGGGGAATGGATTTAATCATATTGTGCGTGTTGGACTTGGTCTCTATGGTTTGTGGCCATCAGAAGCATTGCAGAAAAAATATCACAGTAAAATTACACTGAAACCAGTGATGCGTTGGGTGACACATATCGCCCAAGTGAAGACACTACCAAAGGGGCATTCGATTGGATATGGTCTCACGTATATTACAAAAAAACCGACAACGATTGCGGTGATTCCGCAAGGCTATTCCAACGGCTTCTCGCGTACGCTTTCAAACAAGGGTGAGGTATTGATCGGGGGTATTCGTGCTCCAATACTCGGTCGCGTGGCGATGAATATGTTTGTTATTGATGTCTCTAAGATAAAAGACGTGCAACCCGAAGATGAGGTTGTCCTACTCGGCACGCAAGGGAACTCTTGTATTTCAGCGGAAGAGAGGGCGGGTACATATACGATTAATTATGAAATAACGACAGGGATAAGCCCATTATTACCAAGGATTGTGCGGAAATAAGGCTTATTTGCATTTTTGGGAGATATATAGTATTGTATACCCACTATGTCACAAGATCGACTTTTCAAATTAGCCTGTGGTACATGCAAGCGCATCAACTACTGGTCAAGTAAGAACAAAAAACTCGTCACTAAAAAGATTGAGCTTAAAAAGTATTGCAAATGGTGTAAAACAAACGTTAAGCACAAGGAAGCAAAGAAATAATAAAAAAAGCGCCATCGGCGCTTTTTTTATTATGTTACGGTCTAAACCATCGTACTACCTTGGTTGTCCCTAATAGTACAGGTATAATCACAGCAAAAAAACATGTACTCGCATTTCCCATTTGGGTAAAGATACCTTCATCTTTGTAGAGTACCAAACTTGTCCTACTGTCTACTCCGTGGAGTTTTGGTAGAAAGAGTGATGATTCCAGGAGTGGCATGCTACTAATCAGAAGGCAGGTGAACACTAAGAGTGTCCAATGTTCTGGATGTATTGCGAGTACAAGACCAAACAAAACAACGGATCCATAACTTACAATCAAAAGTCTTCTTGAAAGTGGGTCTTCATATACAAAAAATGATTCTGCAATAAAAACAATCAGGAGTAAAAAAATTGCCCATAATGACAATTGTTCTTTTTGTATCTTTTCCATAGGTGCTGTATTTTTTTATAATTTAAACAAATTAAATAGAGAATGTCAATTATCGACTTTTTTACAATTTAGGTGTTGTGTAGTATACTCACCACGCAAGGGCGATTAGTTCACCCTGTCGCTCGCGAGCGACAGGGTAGAGTGGTAGAGCGATTTTATGTTCTGGTTTAGTGAAAAGAATCAGAGAAAGTTTAAAGTAAAATATACGGGCGATTAGTTTAGTGGTAGAACAGATCTCTCCAAAAGATCTGGCGAGGGTTCGATTCCTTCATCGCCCGCAGTTTTTAAACCTATATTTGCTATCGGTTGTTTTTGTATGGTCCATGAGGGAATGTAACTTGATTTATTTTAAATTTATTTAATATATAAAAAAATAACCACCTCCGAAGAAGTGGCTAAAATATTTTGGTAAGCAATTTGAAGCATTAATACCCACCTGTTGCATCTCTCTCCATTTGATCATAGAAAGATCTTTCTTCAAGTGACTGCATGTCCTCTTTGTACTTCCTTTCCATTCTGTAAGTGTTATCCAACTTTAACATTGCTAAATGCAATGTACGTGTCGGTAACATCAACAGGAGCCCTGACATCATCATCAAACCCATCTGTTGACTGTTTGGAATTTCATATCCGAAACAAGTAAACTGATGCATGTTGATTGTTACAAACGGCATGTTTATGTCGAAGTAAACTTCTAACGGGGCAGATGCTAATACCCATACTGCTACTATGCTCACGAAGAGCACTGTAAACCAAATTTGCTTTTGTGTTTTAATTTTGTTTTTCATTTTGTTGATCTTTAGTTTTTGTTGTTTAATTTTGAAAGTTTTCAAGCAAACCAAGTATTTAGTTTGTCTGAAAACTTTCAAAATCTCTAAAAATCAAGACATTTACAAAGAACTAACCTTATATGTATATTATACTCCTTTTTGACCTAATTGTCAAGCTATTTTGCCTACGTGGAGGAATCGAAAAGCTTTTCGTTCTCTGATAATAATCAGAGCGAAAAGGTATACTGTTCCCGTAGGGAAAGATATCCTCCATCGCCCGCACCCAACAAAAAACAGCTTCGGCTGTTTTTTGTTGGGTGTTATATGTACTCATGGTCCTCCACCCCCTCCTTGTATTTTCTACCCCATCTTGTTACTATGACCCTAAAATACACTTAAAAAGGAGGTAATATGTTGTCATTTGGCACACGAATCATGTGGATTGCTGTTTGTATTGCAATCATTTCTCATTTTCTGGCATTCTTTGAGTATGCACCATTTATCATGGCATCTGGCTTACTATTGTCATATTTAGCATTTATTTTCTCGGCATTAGTTTTGCACGAAAACATCATGTACTCATTTCGGTCACTGGTGCTTGCGATTACAAGTCCCTTGATTGAATTAGCGAGGATTTCTGGTTTTAAATTTTCAACATTTGAGCAGATTCTCGCATCGGGAACAGTACAGAAAAATGTTTTTATGAGCTGGGGCTTGCAAGGGGAATGTTTCTTTGTTCTTGTTATTCCACTTGTGGTACTTGGTATTGTCATCTATGCTCGAAGAAATATTCGAACTCGATACATGTATAGAAAAACATAGAACATAAAAAGCACGCATATGGCGTGCTTTTTACTTTATAAAATCTTTTATTTTTTTTAGAACCCTCGCTTGTTCATGAATCTCGCGTGGGTCAATCCATATAATATCTTTATCTCGCTTGAACCACGTTTTCTGTCGCTTAGCATAGTGCCAGATTTCACTATTTAGTTTCGTTATCATTTCATCTTTACTGATTTTCTTTTGGAGATAGAGTGCTCCGTAGCGATATTCAAGTCCAAGGTCAGACATTCGTTTCCATGTGATACCATCGTCATGTAATTTTTTTATTTCTCGAACCATACCTTTCTTGATGCGTGCAAGCAGTCGCGCATGAATTTTTTCTTTTAGAATTTGGTCGGGGAGAGTGAGGCCTATTTTCAATACTTCATACTTGTGCTCTCGGCTCGGTGCCACAGGCACAGAACCGAGGGCTTTTACTATTTCAATCGCACGAATAAGGCGAACGGGATTTTTCGCATCGATAGTTTGCGCACGCACAGGATCAAGTTTCTGTAACAATACAAACAATTCACTCGCTGTCTTTTTCATAAGTTCTGCACGGAGGATTTTGTTCGGTGGAACTTCGGGCAAGGTGGCGCTTCCGAGGAGTGTATCAATATAGAATCCTGTACCTCCACACACAATAGGTACATTCCCACGCTTTATGATTTCTTTGATTTTTTTCTCGGCATGTTTTTTGAAATCACTCGCAGAAAATACTTTCGTTGGTTTTGCAATATCAAGGAGGTGATGGGGAACACCTCGCATTTCCTTTTTGGTGATTTTACCTGTGCCTAAATCCATACCTGTATAGACCTGACGTGAATCTGCAGAAATAATTTCGCCTTTTATTTCTCTCGCAATTTGTACAGCAAAATCACTCTTGCCAGTGGCAGTTTGTCCCAGAATTACAATAATCTGTGGGTGTTCCTTCATAATTTTCATACTCGCATATTAGGCGACTTTTTGCTATAGTATCCGTATTGGTTTTAAAAAACTTTATACCTAATACTATATATAATCCGATGTCATTCAAATCATTTATTACAAAAAAGGTGCTTCAAATGCGAGGTGTTTCCGCAGATCAAGCAGATGCTATTGCTCAAAAACTCGCAGATAATCCAGAAATAGCAGAGAGTCTCAAGGCGCTCGAGTCAAATAAAGAAGTTAAAGAGCTTTTTGAGAAGATTCAAAAAGAAGTTGAAGAAAAGAAAAAGGCAGGAACTCCCGATGTATATGCTTCAATACTCGTCATGAAAAAATATCAAGCACAAATAACAAAGCATCGTGATATTCTCGAGCCAGTCATGCGTCTCATGCAGAAATAAATCTATTATACACAGACACGTCACTATGAATTCTAAAATGGTGGTGTTATACTAGAGTAACAGATATGTCAGATACAAAAAAAATTCTCATCATCGAAGATGAAAAACCTATTGCACGGGCGCTTGAGCTAAAGCTCTCGCACTCAGGATATGAAGCCGCTGTTGCCTACAATGGAGCCGAAGGACTTGCGTATCTTGCAAAAAATAAAGTTGATTTGATTCTTCTTGATGTGATTATGCCAACAATGGATGGTTTTACTGTTCTTGAAACACTCAAGAAAAAAGGCAATAAGACTCCCGTTGTGATGCTGTCCAACCTCAGTCAAGAAGAAGATGAAAAACGAGCAAAAGAACTTGGTGCGAAAGATTTTTTCATAAAATCAAATACGCCCCTCGTTGAAATTGTGGGTTTTATTAAAAAGTTCCTTTAGTACATTTTTACGTACAATAACATATCAAACTCATCTATGGATTTTAATGATGACAGCATAAAGCAGATTCTGCTCGATGGTAATTACATTAGCGCAGAAGATGTTGAAAAAGTAGAAGCTCTTGCAAAAAAACGTCGCGTTGATTTTGTGAGTGTTCTTTTGTCGGAGGGGTATGTCACAAAAGATATTATTGCTCAGTCTATTGCTGAATCTATCGGTGTTCCATATTTTGATCTTACCAACAATGCCCCATCCCGTGAGCAGGTACTTGTTATTCCTGAAGATATTGCAAAAAAGTTTCGTATTGTACTTGTCTCATATGATGACACCACTGTCGGTATTGCGACAGATAACCCTCGTGAAGAAAAATTAGAAGAAACACTTGCTGAATTATTTCCTGATAGGGAAGTACACGTGTATTTCTCTGTCTCAGAAGATATTGATACCTGTTTTGAGAAATACCAAAAAACGCTTGATTCTCGCCTTGAAGCAATCATTACTGCGGGCACAAAGGTTGCACCAGAAATCTTGCGAGCTATTTTTACAGATGCACTGACATTTAATGCATCTGATATTCATCTTGAACCACGTGCAGATAGTTTCCTTATTCGTTTCCGTGTCGATAGTGTACTTCGAGAGATGGGGTCACTTCCACGTGAGCAATATGAAAACGTATTAAACCTCATCAAGATTCAGAGTGGTATTCGTCTTGACCAACACTTTGCGGCTCAGGATGGTTCGATACAATTCCGTCTCGATGATGTAGTGATTGATCTTCGTGCGTCTATTGTCCCAACAGTGAATGGTGAGAAAATAGTGCTCCGTGTACTCAATGCATATGTCGAGGAATTACTTCTCAAGGAACTTGGACTTTCTTCCTACCACCAAGAACTTCTCGAAACAGCAGCTCGCAAACCATTTGGTATGGTGGTTGTCGTAGGACCAACTGGTTCTGGTAAGACAACGACGCTCTATGCACTCTTGAAAATACTCAATAATCCAGGTATCAATATCACAACAATTGAAGATCCCGTTGAATACAAAATGCGTGGAGTTAATCAGATTCAGGTAAATAGTGAGACTAATCTTACATTTGCAAAGGGCTTGCGTTCTATTGCACGTCAGGACCCGGATATTATTCTCGTTGGAGAAATTCGAGATGAAGAAACAGCTGAAATTGCCGTAAATGCGGCACTTACTGGACACTTACTCTTCTCGACATTTCACGCAAACGACTCTGCGACAGCTATTCCACGTTTGCTTGATATGAATATCGAACCATTCCTTCTCTCATCGACTCTCGAGCTTGTGATTGCTCAGCGTCTTGTTCGAAAAATATGTCTCAAGTGTAAACACAGTGTGGTGATGACCAGTGCATCGCTCAAGAAAATCTATTCTGGTGTTGAAAAATTCTTCCCGAAGGAAGTAACACTTTACGAAGGTAAGGGGTGTGATGCATGTGGTGGTAGTGGATACAAGGGCCGTCTCGCTATTTTTGAAATTATTCCAATAACTGCAGAATTGAAAGCATTGATATTAAAGAATCCATCAAGTCAGGAAATCTGGAAAGTCGCACGCGGTCAAGGCGTAGAATCTCTCTTTGAAGATGGAATTGAAAAAGTTAAAAATGGTACGACAAGTATTCGTGAATTACTTCGTGTATCAGAACCACCTCTTACAGGAAAATGATACCACCTCAAAAAAAACAACGAACATTCTTTGAGCGATTAACACTTCGCGGTTCTACAAAAGAACGTGAGTATCTTTTTGAAAATTTAAGTTTATTGCTCGGGTCAGGGATGCTTGTGATTGATGCTTTTGTCGCTATCAAGTCAGAGATTCGCTCCCCGGGGCTTAAGCGTGTTGTTGAAGAAATGATTTCTGATGTTCAGTCTGGTATGTCTCTTTCAAAAACACTCGAGAATTCTGGGATTTTCTCACCACACGCTATTTCTCTTATTCGCATCGGAGAGAAATCTGGCCGTCTTGTCGAGAACCTCAAAATCCTTGCAATTGAAGATCAGAAAGAGCGTACCTTTAGTTCAAAATTACGTTCAGCCGCAATGTATCCTGCTTTTGTCTTTACGTTGACGTTTATTGTTGGTGTTGGTATTGCGTGGTTTATTTTGCCAAAGATTTCATTGATTGCATCACAACTCAAAATCACGCTTCCTCTCGTAACAAAAATACTCATGGGTATTGGTATGTTCTTGCAAGCATATGGTATCGTTGCGATTCCTTTGTTTGTTATTTTTATTATTGCTGGTATTTATTTTGTTTTTTTCTTTCCTGCGACCAAACACCTTGGTGAATCTGTCCTCTTTGTGATTCCAGGGATAAACAAATTACTTCACGAAACAGAACTTGCTCGATTTGGGTATTTATTGGGGACGCTTCTCTCTGCGGGGCTTTCTCCCACAGAAGCACTCGATTCTCTCGTGTATTCTGCCTCATTTAATCGCCACAAGCGACTCTATCGTTTACTTCGTAAGGGTATCTCAGAAGGTAATTCATTCAAGAAAACATTTGCACTCTATCCTCGGTCAAGCTCACTGATCCCACCGGCGATTCAACAGCTTATTGTTTCAGGTGAGCAATCAGGGCATCTCTCGGATACACTTTTGCGAATTGGAAAAAACTTTGAAGAAAAAACAGATACAACTGCAAAAGATTTGACTGTGATTCTCGAGCCAGTGCTTCTTGTGATTGTATGGCTCGGTGTTGTGTTTGTAGCGATCGCAGTAATCTTGCCAATCTATAGTCTCATCGGCGGTATTAATAGTAATGGCGGTGTCTAAAAGTATCATGTCATACAATAAGGGTCTGACACTCATTGAGATCTTACTTTCACTTGCAATTATTGGTCTTATTGCTGGTTTCTCTGCGCCTGTGTATCAATCATTTATGGTTCGTAATGATCTCGATATCGCGACAGGTGCCGTTGCGCAGGTTCTTCGGTATGCACAAACACAATCACAGGCAATGCACGGTGATTCTTCGTGGGGTGTGCATATTGGTGGGGGAAATATAACTCTCTTTAAGGGTGCAAGTTATGCTTCGCGTGATACGGATTACGACGAAGAAACTTCTGTTCCATCGACAATATCTGCGTCAGGTCTAACTGAAATTGTGTTTGATGTATTGACTGGTGCACCACAGTTAACAGGGACACTTACGCTTACCTCAGTAAATGGTGATACGAGAATTATTTTTGTTACAAGTAAGGGTGTGGTGGTTCACAACAAGTCACTATCAGAAGGTAATTGGAATATTGTAAATGAACATTCTTCTGTTGATATTCCGAGTGGTGATGATGGACAAAAAATTCAAGTTTCAGGTGTCTATAGTTATGTGATTACAGCAGGGTCTTCTCCGAAATTATTAATTTATAATATTTCAAATCCAGCATCTCCTGTGCTTACGGGTTCTCTTTCTTTGTCTGCTAATCCATTAAATATTTTTATGTCAGGGTCGTATGTCTATATTGCTTCTTCTGATAATGCATCAGAGTTACAAATTGTTTCTGTCAGTAACCCAGCATCTCCAGCACTTGTGGGGGTATATGATGCGTCTTCGTATGATAATGCAAACGGTGTGTACGTATTAGGAGGGTATGCATATCTTGTTCGTGAGCAAAGTAGTGGGGCTGATGATTTTTTGATACTTGATATTTCAAATCCAACATCTCCATCGCTTGTTGGTTCAGCGTTTTTTGCTGGAAGTTTATATGAAGTTGTTATTTCAGGGTCATATGCTTTTGTTGCTTCTGCATCTAATACTAATGAATTACGAGTAATTAATATTTCAAATCCTACAAATCCCGTTCAGGCAACTTCTCTTGATTTTGCTGGCGGTGAAGATTCTGCGACTATTACCCTCGATGGTTCTCAGCTTCTTATTTCTAATGGAGGTCTTTTCCATATTGTAAATATTACGAATCCACTTTCTCCATCTATTGTAGGGACATTAAATACCACAGGCTCTGAAATTTTTGATATCACACTCGAGAATGCCCACGGAACAAATGGTCATACGTATGCATTTTTAGTGTCAGATTCTCCTCTTGGTGATTTTATCGTTGTTGATATTACAAACCCCGTAAGTCCTTCGAATATTTCATCACATAATATTACAGGAACTACAAACATGAGTGGTGTCGCGTACTCTAGTTTTCTTGATAAAATTTTTATTAGCACAAAAATTGACACACAAGAACTTCTTATTATTGCACCAAATTAATATATGAAAAATAATTTTATTCAACAGGGTGTAATAAAAAAAATACATAGATTTTCAGTCTCGGCTGGAATGTCTCTTGTTGAGGTTGTGCTTTCGAGTGCTATTTTTCTTTTGGTGGTGATGGGACTTTCTGGTGTTTTGATATACGGCCAAGAGACAACTGCTGTTGGTGGGGCTCTTGCTCGAGGGACATTTCTCGCAGATGAAGGCTTGTCCGCTCTTCGTAATATTCGTGATTCAGACTGGGCAAATCTTTCTTATACAGGAGGAAGTGGGCTTTCGAATGCTAGTAATCAATGGAGTTTTTCAGGGTCGTCTGATACGACTGGTTCATTTACTCGTGAAGTAGAAATCGCAAGTCTCGATGCATCAATACATCGAAGTATTGCGACATCAAATATTTCATGGCAACAGACGTCATCTCGTGCGGGTATTACAAGTCTTGTGACTCATTTTACAAACTGGCGTCGGTCGCTCTCTACTGCAGGAGATTGGTCAGTGCTCAATCTTTTTAATGGAGCACTTGCGAATCCGTATCCTGAGAGTGGTTTACGTGTTCAAATTTCAGGTAATTACGCATATTTAGTTGGTACTGGGACGGGAACTCCTCAGTTGCGAGTGTATGATATTTCTAATCCTTCAAATATTACACTCGTAGGAAGCATGGCCCTCCCTCAGAATTCTTCTGATATTTTTGTTTCTGATGATGGCAATTATTTATATCTCACTACTCTTCATCCTTTTTATGAATTAGCGATATATTCAATTTCTAATCCATCGAACCCAGCGCTTGCGGGTTTTATTAATTTACCGACAACACAAGTTGGGTGGCCTGATGAACGTGGAAGTGGAGTGTATGTTGTAGGTACTCGAGCGTATGTGACACGCCCAAATACTGTTGGGGATGATACTTTTTTTGTTATTGATGTGAGTACTATCTCATCTCCATCACTTCTTGGGTCATTACTTATTCCAGGAACTCCCGAAGGTGTGGTGGTCTCTGGGAATTATGCATACGTGACAGTCTCAGGCGACACAAATGAGCTCGTTGTTGTAGATGTGACAAATCCAAATAATCCAAGTATTGGGTATTCATTTGATATGAGTGGGTCAAGTAGTGCAAAGGCAATTGCACTCGAGAGTACACGACTCTTTGTGGGTGATGGAGGATTCTTGAGTATTGTTGATATTTCAAACCCACTTTCACTATCGACTCTTGGAAGTATCAATACAACAAGTACAGAAATATTTGATATTGCATCAGATGTAGCGTATAGCCAAAATGGAAATCGTTACGTATTTCTTTCAACAAATCTCTCTTCTCATGATCTTGTTTCTGTTGATGTAACTAATTCAAATAGTCCTACTGTCTCTGCGTTGTATAATGATGCAGTAGTACAACCATTTTGGGGTGTTGCGTATAGTCAAGAATTAGACAAGGTTTTTGTTTCTGTGAATACAAGTGATGGTATGCGAGTATTTGCACCAGATCCTTTGTAATATATGACATATTCTTTTATTCAAAACATAAAGCAGAAACAAGAAGAGCGAGGATTTACACTTGTCGAGCTTTTGTTGTATGTAGGTATTTCATCTGTTATTTTACTTGTGATTTCTTTGTTTATTGGTATGTTATTGCAGTCACGTATAAAAAATAATGTTATCGCAGAAGTTGAACAACAGGGGACACAAGCACTCTCTACCATACTGCGAATTATTCGGAATGCTGATTCTATTACAAATCCAACACCGAGTACGACTGCAAACTCTCTGACGGTCTCTGTCTCATCACCAGCCCTTTCTCCGTCAGTGATATCTCTTACGAATGGTGAACTTTTTATTACGGAGGGATTAAATCAGTCAGAATTTTTAATAAATGATTCTGTGACTGTTAGTAATCTTTTATTTGAAAATATGTCACGACCGGGAACATCGGGTACTATTCGTGTGTCATTTGTTGTAACATATAAAAATCCAAGTGGTCGAAATGAATATTCATTTGAGAAAACATTTTATGGATCAGCAACACTCAACAAATAGAGGTTTTATTGTACTGATGAGTACGCTTATTGCGGGGGCTATTGGTATTGCGATTACTGCTTCTATTATACTGCTTGGACTTTCCTCATCTCGTTCGAGTTTTACCTTCGTACAACACCGTCAGGCATATTGGGCTGCCAATGGATGTGTCGAAGAAGCACTTGGTGCTATTCGAGACACGACAAGTTATGTCGGTAGTGATTCTTTTTCTATTGGACAGGGAACGTGTACGTATACCGTGACAGATACAGGTGGCGAAACTCGCACAATTTCGGCAGAGGGTATTGTGGGGAATGTCTACAGTCGACTTTTTGTTGTTGTTGCGGATATAAATCCTGAGATTATCATCACTTCATGGCAGGAGGTGGCATTCTAACTTATCAACAGGTACTTTTTTGTTGCTATTTAAATACGATACTTGGTATAATAGATGTATATGAAAAAATATAATAAAGGTTTTACATTAATAGAAATCCTCTTGGTCGTTGCAGCTATCGCAATCCTTGCTGGTATCGTTATTCTTGCTATCAATCCGATCAAGCAACTTGGCGAAACTCGTAATGCAGAGCGTCGTGCTGATGTGAATACAATCTTGAATGCTGTGTATCAGTACGCTATCGACAACAACGGTAACTTGCCAACACTCGTTACTGGTGCATGTCCAACAAGTTTACCAGCTACTGCAACTATGCAAGTTTGTAAATTAGCACCAGGGTCAGGTGATTGTTCTACTGGTACTGATCTTTCAGTGATCACTACTTCAGAAAAGTACTTGACTGCAATGCCAACTGACCCAACAGGAGTATCAACAGATGGTACAGGGTACTACATTACAAAGACTGCAAACGGTCGCGTGACTGTCTGTGCTCCAAGTGCTGAACAGAGTGCAACAATCAGTGTTACTCGATAACATCTGATACGGTGTATCACAATAAAAATCCCAAACAATTTGTTTGGGATTTTTATTGTTCTAAAAGATGTAAATGAGTGATATAATAAAAGCACAACAAATGAAATTTATTAAATTTATATTTGGACCTGGTGAGCGTATCATGACGAAGTTATTGTATCGTCAGAGATTTGTTTTTCTTATCTCTCTCTTTACTCTCGCAATAGGGATAACACTCCTTTTTATTTCATGGAAAGATTTTCCTCGAATTCTTCTAATTGTACTTGCAGGGCTGTATGTTTTTTTTATTTACTTCTCAATAAGTTTTTATCGAGGGTTTGCGAGAATCTTGGGAATGCTCAATGAAACAACTGAACACATGATCAAGGTTGGCTTTCTTGGCACGTTGCAAACACTCAGTGAGACAACGAACGCTATTAAGAAAGCGGGGGGAAGTGAGAGTGAACTTCTCGACTCACAAGATGAGCTTGGTATGATGGTGACACTGTTCAATAAAATTGCGACAGCCCTTACAACAACGAATAAAAAATTTGTTGAGAATGAGGCCATTTTAAAAGCTAAAGTGCTTGAGGTTGAAAAGAATAAAAAAGAGACACTCGAAGCACTCGAAAATATGCTCGCGACAAAAGCAAAAGAAGAGGCAATTCTCGAATCAACAGATGAAGGTATTTATGGACTTGATTTGAATGGTCTCTGTCTTTTTGTAAACAATGCTGCCGCAAAAACACTTGGCTATACAAAAGAAGAAATGCTTGGGAAAAATATTCATGAATTGATTCATTTCAAGCATGAAGATGGGAGTCCGTATCTTGAGGCGGATTGTCCGATTACTCGTACAAAAGATACAGGTGTTGGTGTCCGTATCAATACTGATATCTTTTTCCGTAAAGATGGAACGTATTTTCCAGTATTGTATTCATCACACCCATTGCGTGAAAATGATGAGACAGTAGGTGTCGTAGTTGCATTTAGTGATATTACTCACGAGAAACAAGTTGACCGTGCCAAGACAGAATTCGTCTCACTCGCATCACATCAACTTCGTACACCACTGACTGCGATTAGTTGGTATATCGAAATGCTTCTTGCGGGTGATGCAGGAGCACTTACAAAAGAACAAAAGGATTATCTGTATGAAGTGTACAAAGGTAATAACCGTATGATTGAACTTGTGAATGCATTGCTCAATGTGTCACGTATTGACCTTGGTACGATTTCTATGGATCCAGTACCAACAGACGTGCGGGAAATCGCTGATAGTTTACTGACCGAACTCACTCCACAGTGGCATCTCAAAAAAATGAATATTATAAAGTCCTATGACCCAGCATTGCCCCTCGTAAATGTTGATCCGAAACTGATTCGTATTGTGTTCCAGAATCTACTCACTAATGCGATTAAATACACACCAGAAAAGGGGACTATTACATTTTCAATTACAAAAGATACTCGTAATATTAAAATCATTGTTGCAGACAGTGGGTATGGTATTCCAAAAGATTCTCAGTCGCGTATTTTTGGTAAACTCTATCGTGCAGATAATATTCGTGATAAAGAAACAGATGGTAATGGTCTCGGTCTCTATATTGTCAAATCAATTATTGAAAACTCAGGAGGTAAAATAACGTTTAAATCAGTCGAAAATAAAGGAACGACATTTACCATCACATTGCCACTCTCAGGAATGCGCAAAAAAGAAGGATTAAAAGATTTGAAATAGTCTGTACTCTATCCGTGTGGTGATGATATACTATCAGTATTAGAAATTAACATATATATCTATGGGAAAAGGAGACAATAGACAACGCAAAGAAGTAAAGAAGCCAAAAAAGACAGATAAGAAAAAATAATATAAAACACTCGGTCGTATGTGACCGAGTGTTTTATATTCTGGAAAAATAAATATCGTATGATAATATACATATTATGGAAACAATATCAGTACACAATATGTTTGTTATTGGGCATCTTTTTGGGGTTATACTTGGTGCGGGTGGTGCATTTATTAGTGATGGGGTATTTTTCTCTTCACTAAAAGACAAAATACTTTCAAAAGATGAATTTCGTTTATTGCGTACTGCTTCATATTTTATTTGGGCGGGAATTGGTATTCTTTTTATTTCTGGAATAGGACTTTTTGTGCTCAATGCAGAAGTGCTCTCAACATCTGAGAAATTTATTTCAAAAATGACTGTTGTTGGTGTTATCATACTGAATGGTATTATTTTTCACACAGTTCATCTTTCATTTTTAAAGCGTCACCTAGGAAAAGTGCTCGCAACAAAAAAACAACCAACAAATGCTCCACTTGTACCGTTTATTCTTGCGAGCGGGGTTGTCTCTATGGTCTCATGGGTATCGACTGTGATCCTCGGTGGACTTCGAAAGGTATGGTTTTCATACGGAGAATTTCTCACTCTTTATTTTATATGTATTGCGTGTGGTATCTATGTGTCGCATTTTCTTTTTCGTCGGTATATTAGTAAGACCAATAAAAAACGTATTATTTTACTAGGTACAATTACTCTTGTGATTGCACTCGGTAGTGCCATGATCACCTTTGATACAGGAGGGTATGCATTTACTTTTATTGAAAATACACAAGATATGAATGGAGTATATTAAATACTATGCCAAAACAAATACAGACATTTACAGAAAAAGTAATCGCTATTGTTCAAGCTATTCCAACAGGTACAACGATGACATACAAAGAGGTTGCGTATCGTGCGGGAAGCCCCAATGCATCACGTGCCGTGGGGAGTATCATGAAAGCAAATTATAATCCAGATATTCCGTGTCATCGTGTTGTCCGAAGCGATGGTATTGCTGGTGAGTATAATCGTGGTCGGACTGAGAAGATTCGTAAACTTCGTGCCGAAGGTGTTATTTTTTGAAGATAATTTTAAATAGTTTTTGTGATATAATTTCTTGTATGTATATACTCTACGCATTGTTAGGGGCGATTATGGCAAGTATGGGAACTATTTTTGCCAAGCTCGGATTAAAAGGTGTTGATGCAAATCTACTCACTGCGATTCGCGGTGTAGTGATGGCTATTATCGTAACTGTCGCTGCGCTCTCATTTGGAAAAGTTTCAGTGCCAGCATTGCAATCACTCACACAAAAACAATGGCTCTTTGTAATACTCTCTGGTCTCGGTGGGGCACTGTCATGGATATTTTTCTATCAAGCACTTTCTGTTGGTCCGACAGTTGCAGTGACGGTGATTGATAAACTCTCGGTTGTATTTACTGCTATTCTTGCCATGATTGTCTTGGCTGAAGGGGTGACAATACAGTCAGCAATCGGTCTCGGTTTTGTATTTCTCGGTACACTTCTCGTCTCTATTCCGTGGGAGAAGATGAAATCTATTTTGGGTTTGTAAAAAAAGAAGGGTATTAAAAAAGAAAGGGTGTTGCTTTGTGCAACACCCTTTACAATTAAGTTTTTAGATTCTGAACCACATCCAAACAAAAAAAATAATAACGGATGAAAATCCTAATACGAATAAGGTTTTCCAAACGTAATCAAGCATGGCAGCACTTTTTTCTTTAAAGTACCGACTCTTTTTTCTAGCCAGGTATTCAATCTGTTCTTTTGATTGAATAGATTTACCGGTTCTGATTATTTCCAAACAGTCCTGTTTAAGGATTGTTAATTTTTCATCATCCTCCGGTGTTAATAATTCATCAAAATGCCAACAGTAGAATGCATAATCAGTTTCTTCAAATAACCACCCTCTCAAATAGCTATGATCACAGGAGAAACTAATGATTTTGCCAGTAGGAGTAAGTTTTTGTTTAATTCTTGCAATACCACCTATGTCGTAGATGGTTGTACCTGAAACAAAAACCATGTCAAATTTTTCCGAAGATTCATTGAAGTTTTTAATTTCAGCTGAGGTAAAGATTTTAATGTTTTCTTTTTCCTCTGCAAAGATTACTTCAATAACCTTTTTTAAATTTAGAGGGTCTCTTTCAAAAAGTCCAGAGCCGGCCCTTACGAATATTTTCTTCATTTTTTAAGTTTTAGTATATTTTTGTCAATTATATCATATTTACGATAAAAGTCAAGTTTATATAACTTGAAATATATTGATAAAAATGCATAATTAGTCTTATCATGTCACTATCAATTGGAATCGTCAAGGTGGAACCCCACATTTTCGTGATGCAATCTTGATTCCTTTTGAATTTACTATCAAACTTCCGCCTCCATTAAAAAGCGGGGTAGCCTACTGGCTTTAAGTCTAGGAAATAACCTAGATGTTTCTAAACTACAGAAATCTTGGTAAAAAAGCTTATTATGCTATAATTTTCAGTATACATATATGGTAAAACAACCTATAAAAAATACAGATAATCAAAGTCTTAATAGTCTGTTAAGCTCATATATTGACGATCTTGATTTCATTGAGAGAGAAGAGGAAGCTATTATAAAAAAAGAAGAATGATATGAAATTCCAAGAGATACCTCCTCCACCAAAGAAACCAGAACAAGAAATCTTAAACCCAATTAAGACTGTTGAAAGTGATGAAAATAGCTTAGAAAAATTGGAGGTTACTATTGAGAAAATAGAAAGTAAGGAATTTGAAATAGAAGATAAGGGAAAAGAGTATATAAACAAGCATGCAGGGGGTTCTTCAAAAATGGAGGGCTTACTTGAGAAGCTTCAAAATAAAAGCAGAACATTTTTAAAAAATTTAAGCAAGGAAGTATCAAATTATCCCAAAGAATTTGGATATCGTCTTCATGACAGAAGGGTTATTAGTAAAGCTGAAAAATTATTAAAATATAAAGATAAAAATTTTTATGATTTAAATAATAAAGCTGAAAAACTGGAAACTTTTTATACTAATAAATTACAGCCATTTCTTAAAGAATTGCAGAAAGATACTTGGGGTAATTCAAAATTACAATCTAGGGCATATGAAAGAGTAGATGAATTAATACATAGTTATGTTCATGCTATTGACAATTCATTTAGGTACACTGAAAATTTTAATTTTAAAGACAGCCTGCTTGAATGCATAAAAACTGAAGGAATTATTAATAAACATAATTCATCTCAAGAATATCGCGGTAATTTTAGTTCTGATATACAGACCACAGTAAAGTATGTAGAACATCGCATTGACTATAGGGATATTAATGCAGAAAGTTTACAGGAAGAATTTAAAAACAATCCTTTTATTCTAGCTACCTATTCTGAAAATCAAAATCTGAAAAATAAGGAAGAATTTGTAAAAAAACATTTATATACTATTGCCGAGAATCATCCACCTCAGTCTTTTCCATGGATAGTAAGAGAAAATTTCAATAAAACGTCTTTGCAATTTCCCGAAGAGCTTTTAAATGATAAGGAAAAACGAGAATATTTTTTTGAGGTATTAAAAAATGATAATTTAAAAGGTGGGGGTTTTACCCATAACTTTGTATTTGAGAAAGAGCAAGAATCTCTAACAGAGGAGGATATAACAGAAATTTTAAAAAATGTTTCCGGCTATGATTTAAAAAAGATGGATTATAGCGTATATTTAGCATCTTTGCCGCTAGGAGATAAAAATTTAAAGCATTATTTTGAAGAAACCGATGACAATAAATATAATAGAGAAAAAAATTATGAGTATACCCCTCAAGAATTTATAGGGAGAAAAGAACCAGAACATTATGTTGAAACTGGTATTACACGCAATTTATATGAGCCGTTTGTGCCGTTTACACATCATAAGAAATTTAATCTAAGCACAGAAGAAAGAATTGCATACTTTGACGAAATTATAAATAAAGAATATGGGTATGACAGAGTATCTTCCTTCCATAACTTTTTAGGCACACTGATGCATAAATATGATGAAGTATCAGAAGGGATACCACCAGATATTTTTAAGGAAAAAACTAAAGAATTCATACGGAAAGGTTTAATTACCCAAAATAATATAAATGCTGAGCGAGTGCACCACACTTTTGCTGTACTTGATCAGTATGATATCTTTTCAGTCGAAGAAAAGAAACAGTTATTTCAAGAGCTGGTTGATAATATTGACCAAAGTTTATTGGATAAAGTATTTTATGACCAAAATGTCAGTCCAAGAGGACCGCTTAGTTCTAGAAAAGATTTTAGTTTTCATGAAAAGTGGTTGTTTGATAGAGAAGGTTCAAAAGATGCCCTAGAAGCCACTTTTTATAAGAGGGGCAAGCATCAAGATGTTCGCCATTTATTCTATAAAGTAATTGAAGGGGCAGAAGTAGTCGCAGATAAAGATAAATTAATTCGCTCCTATATTGAAAGAACCCCTTTTATTGAAAATGAAGAATTTATAAGTATGTTTTTTGTGAAAAAGAATCTCGGTAAAGAATATTTACCACTTTTTGCAAAAAAATTAGCGACTGCTAATACAAAAGAAATTTTTAACCAACTTGAACAATTGTTAGGATTGGAACAGATTACGCAGGAAGAATATCATGAGTGCTATTCTGCACTGGCTTCCAATGCGCCTTTTCATATTGCAACTCACGCAATGGGCATGACTATCAATTATAAAAAGGAGGATGGCGAATTTTTGAAGAACCAGACAGATAGTTTTATAAAAAATATTATCTTGGAATTTAATAGTGAAGATAAACAGAGAATACCAGAAAATCTTTCTTTGATAGCTTTCGAGCTTGAAAGCATAGCAGAACGCAACGGTTTTGAGAATATGAAGTCATATTTCTTGAAAGAATTGCTTGAAAAGTCATTAGAAAATGAAAATACACAAAAGATACTTTTAGCTCTTTATGAGGAAGGTGCAGATTTTGATGAACAAATAAAAAGTTCTTTTCCAGACGCAGAGAATTTAAATAAGTTTTTAGATGGCATTTTGCAGGTAAATAACATTGCTCTGAATAATGCAATACTTAATAACTTTAATCATCACCTACAAAATAATTCATATAACATAGATACCACATCTGAAGAATCAGAGACTTTTGCCCAACCGTCATATTTATTGATGGATAGGTTAAATAATGAAAAATGTAGAAAGGATTTCATAGGTCATACTCTCTCTTTAGATAATATTGATTTGTATTATACTTTTCTGCAAAATATGAAAAATTTGACTCCTGAAGAAAATGCTTTTCTTGCAGAAAGTATTGAAAATCGGGGCAAATTAAGAAAAGATTTAACTTATAATTCAGCAGAGGACCAGTTTTTTCATTTACTTTTGGACAGGATGGTGGACATACCAGAAATATTTGAAAATAAAGCAGAGAAAATATTTTATGGCTATGTTATTGATAATGAATTACCTGGTTCTATTTTTGAAAATCTAGCCCAACGAAATAGTGATTTTTTTGTCAAATATCCAAATTCGCTTAAAGAATATATTAATTATTCCTTAGAGAAAGAGACTTTTGATAATTATAAAATTCTTACCCACTTATATCAAGATAAAAGAATACATTTACCCGAAGAAGCATCAAAAAATTTATTTACATCGTATTTATCTCATAATGCTTTTAATGAATTTTCATATCGTTTTTATAAACAATCCCTAGAGGAAGATAAAATTTTTACTGTAACTCAAGAGCAGTTTGATAAAAATATAGAATTATTTAGGGACAACAAACATTTTGAATCAATGGCAGCCCTTGGTTTTTTAAGAGAACAAAGGCTTAATAGGAATATAAGTGGCGTTATATTTTGTAATAATGAGCAGGAAAAGTCTATTGTAAAATCTATCATAGAAAAATCCGGCATAGAAGTACTTGAAAAGTTGAATAATTTTGATAGTGAATTATTCAAAAGTGTAATGAAAGAGAAACTTCAAGTAACTGAAGCTGATGATAATAGCTTATCCTATAATACTATTAATGCAATTTTGTGCCATAGTAATTTTATTTTAGATGGTTTGGAAAAGGAAACTGTAGATTATATCTTGGACGCAAGACTTCTTAGAGAAACTGAAATCTTATTTGAGCCACTTTGTAAAGCTCTAAAAGGTAGTAATTTAAACTCTTATATTAAAGAAAAAGTAAGTAGTTTTGGTGATGAAAATTTAAAGAGAGAATTAAAAAGAACAATGCTTGCATATGATATGCTCGGGCCAGAAGAACTGAAGGAAATTTACGAAGAGATAAAAGAAAATAATGATATCCGTGAGCAAGTACTTTCTATTTCAGAGGTGTTAGGATCGCTTGCATCACAGAAAAATAATGTAAATTTATTGGAATTCTTGTCTAAAAATGAGAGAAGTGCAGAATGTAAACAAAAACTTGAAAAAATTAATCATTTTGTAAATAAATATTCTTTACAAGAAAAAGGTCGTACTATAACTACTATGCTTTTTGCCCGTGAATATTTGCCAGATAGAAGTTTGAGTGAAGTTATAGAGAGGGTAGGAACACAAATTGGAAAATATGAAAATATTTTAGATAAATATTCCAATCAAAATATCCCAGAAGGTGTCAACGTTTCTATTGGTATGGAATACGAGGTTACACATTCAACTGCAAGTGGGTACAAAGAGTTAACAGAACGAGATTTTAAAGAAGATATTGTCCGTCTATCTAAGGCAGCTCACATTGGGCGAGGTAATGATGCTGTACATGAGATTGCTACACGTCCTGCTACAAATCCCTACTTGCTTTTACTTGAAGCACAACTTCTTCACGACCTTGAATATGTAGATTATAATTTTGACAGAAGCCCAGACTATGCAAAAGGAGCAAGAGGGTATCATCTTACTCTTGGGGGTGAAAGGGGATTAAAAGTAGATAGTAATGTACGATTTTTACAAAATGTCATATTGGGAGCTTCATGGGGCGGAATACAAGCAGGTGATACAGGGGGTAGAGTCTCGGGTGGTCGTGGAGTTACTGTGCGCGGACGTAGTGAGAATGATTATCATAATGTGAAGATTTTTGATAAGGCGACTTCATCTGTTGAATTACGTTCACTTTCTATAGATAAATTAGAGCAGTTCCAACGAGCAATACTTGCTTCGTATTATGGGGGAGTGGCAATACAAGTAGCGGAAAAGCTAAAAATTAGTGGTAATCCAGAAATGCTACCGAATATTTATAAAGACGGAAAGAATAATAAAGATACTGCGATGCAAGTACTGCGAGAAATAACAAATTCATTTGAAACTACGGAGGCTGAGCTTGATATTGCTTATGCTTATGTGGAGCTTGCACAAGATATAAAAGATGCAGTGAATTATAATAATGAAGAATTTTTAAGTGGAGAAACTGGTGGATATATGGATAAAGAAACATATATTGATGTAGATGAATTTGGTGGTAGAGACAATAGAAAAAGATTTGAATCTGTTGTTTCTTCTATGGATGACACAATATCAGTTGAGGAATATAGTAATAATCTAAAGATTAATTGGAATGATTTATTTGGAGATTTTAAAGTAGAGCTTTCAGATACTTTTACTAAACTTAATAATCTTTATTTGAAACCTTCAAATGCGTTAGGTAAGGGAGATCAAACAAATGCAAAAAGTATGCTTGAAGTGACAAAATTCAGCAATGCCAATCTTGAGCGCCGTGACGACCCAGCATATCTAAATAGCACCATATTTAATACATTGGGTGAAAAAAGAGAGGGTTATTATGCTGTACAGGGAGCAAGTGAAAAGATGCTCACTCATGCTTTTCAAATTGCTTTATTAAAATTTACTAATAGTATGGAAGATATTTTGAATAGGAAATGAGTAAGTTTTTGATCTAAAGTTTGAAAATAAGTTTGTTTCTGCTATATTTTAGCCATGTCACTATCAATCGGTATTGT
>JAGOOZ010000026.1 GCA_017992215.1 Minisyncoccota bacterium | reverse complement strand
GGTTGGGTTCTTCGATAACCTCACATGCCCCTGAGCGTGCATATGTAAAAGCGTTTTTGTGCTGGTGGTTCCCATGTGAATGCTCAATCGGAATAATAATCGAAGGTAACCCCCACGATGCAATTTCAAACAATGCCGATCCCGCACGTGAAATAACAAGAGATGAAGCACCTACTGCTTTTCGTGTTGCAAGTGTATGAAGATATGCGACAGGGTGATATCGACTAGCGTACTGACTTGTTTCAGTTACAAATCGAGCTCGTGACGAGACATCTTCAAAATGAATTTTTCCTGTTTGGTGAATAATCTGATATCGGGTAATGAGTTCAGGGAGAATATCGATAATTGCGTTATTTATCTTCTCTGCACCTTGTGATCCTCCGATAACCATAATCGTAGGGATAGCCGGATCAAGATTGAAATACGCATGTGCGCCCTCTGGTGAACCAGTAAGGATATCTCTTCGGATTGGTTGTCCGGTTACCGCTGTTTTCTTTGTATCAAAAAACTGTGCTGCTTCTGGCCATGAGACCGCAATCTTTTCAGCAAAACGACCCGTCCATGTATTCAAACGACCCGGTACTGAATCTGATTCGTGAAGAACAACAGGAATGCGCAAGATTTTTGCTGCAAAGACAGCAGGAAATGCTGCATATCCACCTTTTGAGATAACAACATCAGGATAAATAAAAAACATACTTACAAGTCCCCAAAATGCCCCCGCTCCCGCTCTAAATATATCAACGATATTTCGTAGTGAAAAATAAATTCTCATTTTGCCCGCAGGAACTTCGACATATGTAATACCATTCTCAAAAAGAAGCGTCGAATCATACGGAGTATTCGACATATAATACAATTTCATATTGAGAATCTTTTGTTCTTCGGCAAGTATATTTAGTTTTTCAGCAATAGCGATAAGTGGGTAAAAATGCCCTCCTGTACCTCCACCTGTAAGTAAAATTTTCATCCTCTATGTAGCGTATGATTTATTAATGGGATATTTCCAGTATTGGAAACCTCTATTCTTATATTCTAGCCTATTTTAAGCTGATATTCCAGTAGTACTTTTTTTCGTATGACTTGAAATATTAAGAATAATACCAATCATACCAAGTGAAAGAAGGAGTGCTGTTCCTCCTTGAGAGATAAATACAAGTGGTACTCCCGTTAACGGAAATACTCCTGTAATAGAAGCAATATTCATAAATGACTGAGTAGTCATAATGGTGATACAACCAGCGACAAACATCTTTGTAAATACATCTGGTGCATGAAGTGCAATCCTGTATCCACGAAAGGCAAATGCAACAAACAAAAAGACGACGAGAACACTACCAACAAAGCCAAGCTCTTCTCCTATAACTGCAAAAATAGAATCACCCTGTGGTTCAGGAAGATAACTAAACTTTTGAATACTTTGACCGACACCCCTCCCAAACATACCACCCGAACCGATAGCGATGTGTGATTGTTGTATTTGCCACGCTGTAGTGCTTCCATTTTGACTTGGATTTATAAACGTTTGTATTCGGTCTCGTAAATATGGAGTGAAAAATACAAGTCCACCAAAGAGAACCGCAGACACAAGAAGTATCGAAAGAACATGCTTCGTTGAAATCCCATGCATGAAAAGCATACATGTACCTGTCACGATAATAAGAATCATACTTTTATGATCTGGTTGATTTACGAGAATCGCAATACTAATACCCACAAATACAACAAGAGGAATCGCTCCAATACGAGCATCTGCGAATTTACCCTTGAACCATGACAACCACGCAGAGAAATAGATAATAAACCCAATTTTTAGAAATTCAACAGGTTGAAATGAAAAACCAAAAATACTTACCCAACGTGTCGCTCCACCATGAGTCATGCCGAGTGATGGTACAAAGACAAGCCCGGTGAGAATGATTCCAAGTATAAAAAAGTAGAGCGCGTATTTTCTCCAAAACGTATACGGAATACGAAGTCCCGCATAAAGTGCGATAACCCCCCCTCCAAGGCCGTAGATAAACTGACTTGCGAGTACGTTGTAGAATTTATCTTCATTACGAGCAAGGATTCCAAGTGACGCAGAGGTAAACATAATAACCCCAATACCAACAAGGGCAATAACAATACCTAGAAATACTCGATCACCTTTCCACTTTTTCATTATGAGCTTAAGATTGAGAAGATAACACCAATAATCGCAGAGAGGATACCGACAATCCAATATCGCATTGTAACAGTGTATTTAGGCCATCCGATTGCTTCGAGGTGATGATGAAATGGTGCAACGCGAAATACCTTTTTTCCATTACGATATTTACGAGAAAGAATCTGGATAATACTTGAAAGTGATGTGATGAAAAGTGGAAATGCAATGACTGGTAAGAGGAGTACGGTATTAGTTAGAAATGCAACAACTGAAATAGTCACCGTAAGTCCAATCATACCGGTCTCACCCATGTAAAAACGAGCGGGTGGAATATTGAACCAGAGAAATGCAAGTGTCGCACCAGTCACAACCGCACAAAATGTCGCAAGGTCGATTTGGTTTTTGAAAAATGCAATCAATGTAAATGACATGAAAATAGATGCGATAACTCCACCCGAGAGTCCATCGAGTCCATCAATCACACTTGAAGAAAAGACGCCAAGCATAATCAAAATAAAAAATGGAATAAAGAAATATCCAAGATCAACAAACCCATACCATGGTACATAGACAGCAGAAATACCAAGTTTAAAGAAAAACCATTGACCAATCACAGCACCGAGAACAACAATGATACCTATTTTGATATAGCGAAGTACGAGAGGGTCTGTGAGCCATTTCCCTGTGCCAAATATCTGCAGGAAATCATCACCAAGACCTACCAGAGATGCGACAACTAGTGCAAAAAAAGGAAGCACAGTCTGACTACGACTCATAAAATACAACTTATCAGAAAGTGTATTTTGAAAAATAAAATGAATACATCCAAAAATAAAAATAGTAACAACGACAGACATCCAGACGATCATCCCACCGGTTCGAGGAGTTGAAAGTTCTGATTTGCCATCATGGATTTTATTAAAATCACCCTCTGGTGCAACATTGGTCGTTCGTGCAACTCGACGCCACATACGATATTTATAAAAATAATGTGTCGCAAGAGGTGTTAGGAGTATTCCTACGACAAAACTTACCGCAGCTGGAAGAAAGATTTTAATAGCATTAGTCATTGTTTTCTGTTGGTTGTTCAGTATTTGAAAGCGACTGAACAACTTCTTTATATCCTGGTAATTGCTCGACGGACGTAATACCCATATATGCCAGCGTTTGTACGGTTGGACGATACACGACTTTTCGACTATCGACACTATCAACACCACGCTCAATAAGTCCCCGAACTAAGAGATTTCGAATAATAAAACTTGAATTCACACCTCGAATATAATCAACCTCACTTCGAGTCACTCCGTTTCGATATAAAATAATCGACAATGTTTCAAGTGCGGCCTTGGAAAGCTCTTTTGTCAGTTCTTCTTTTCTGATTGCTTCAATACGTGCACTTAATTCACCTGACACACCGAGAACAACCGTATCATTATGATATACCAAAACCAAACCACGATTGATATACGATTCTTCAAGTTTCTTGAGTGCAGACGTGATAGCTTCCTCTGATACGTCCAATAACTCTGCTAATTTCTTGAGAGATATTTCTTCTCCCTTAAAAAAAAGGAGACCTTCGATTTGTGCTTCAAGTGACATCATAGGGTACGAGGGTGGATTTCTTTTGCTTGTTTATTAATATGAATATCTTCAAAAGAATTATTTTGAATAACATCAATTAAACCTTCACGAACTAATTCTAACATAGCCAAGAATGAAACGATAACATGGACTCGTGCTTCGGTTTGATTTTCTGAGCCATGACTTTTTGCAAATTCACGAAACGAGAGATTCATCGCACGTTCAATACGGTCGGTAAGCCCAGAAATCATTTCATCAATACGAATAACTTTTTTAATTTCAATTTCAGGCAATGCTTCCTCTTTCTTTGGTACATGATGAAGCACATCTTGTATCGCCGTTGCGACACTCACAAGTGTCATTGATGAATCAGGGGCAAAGAGGGGTTCACTCCAAATACGGTCACGAGGAAAAAAGATAATTCGTGACCCATAGAGATTTTTAACTTCAAGTGATGCATTTTTTATCACTTGATACAGTCGGAGTCGGTGTTCGAGATCTTTGATTTTGTCCTCTTCGTCAACCGTCAGTTCAAGATTTGGTAAAAGTGAACGAGACTTAATAAGGATAAGTGTTGCTGCAACGAGTACAAATGCTGACATATTTGCAATCTGTCTCTCGTGGTGTTCTTCTCCAAGATTTTTAACATAGAGAATATATTCAGCGGTGACATCAGCAAGCGAAACTTCATTTACAAATAGTTTTCGACTCTCAACAAGTGAAAGCAGTACTGCAAGAGGGCCTTCAAACGAAGGTGTCCGTACCTGATACACAGATGTACTACTCTCTGTCATATGATTACTTTTTTACAGTACAGGTAATACCAAGTTCTTTTAATTGAGCATCTGATGCGTGGCTTGGTGCACCCATCATAAGGTCGCGACCCTCTCCTGTCTTCGGAAATGCAATAACTTCACGAATATTTGGTTCATTTTCAAGAAGCATTACAATACGATCAATACCTTGTGCACATCCACCATGCGGAGGCGCACCATATTCAAATGCAGTAAGCATGTGACCAAAACGTGCATCAATTGTCTCTTGCTGTAATCCGAGAATTTTAAATATTTTATTTTGCATTTCTCGTTTATGAATACGAATAGACCCGCCACCAAGCTCGTACCCATTGAGTACGATATCGTACGCATTTGCACGGGCAGACAAAGGGTCAGTGTCGAGAAGATGTGCATCTTCTTCTTTTACAGAAGTAAATGGATGGTGTACTGCACCAATCTCACCGTCCTTATTCTTTTCAAACATTGGAAAATCTACTACCCAACAAAATGCGAGAAGATTGGGGTCTTCTTTATTTGCGCGAAGGTCTGGTTTATCATTACCGTATTTCTCCATTGATTCTTTGTAGGTAAGACGCGGGAATGGAATCTCTTGAATCTTTTTTTCTGGATACAATGTTTGTACCATTTTGATAAACATTTCTTCTGTATATGAAATAATATCTTCTTGTTCAATAAAAGAAAGTTCGTAGTCGAGCTGTGTAAATTCTGGCTGGCGATCACCACGAGTATCTTCATCACGCATACATTTTGCAACTTGGAAATATTTTTCAAACCCCGCAACCATTGCGAGTTGTTTGAATTGTTGTGGAGATTGAGGAAGCACGTAGAAATTACCTGGTTCAAGTCGTGATGGAACGAGATATTCACGAGAACCCTCAGGGGTACCCTTTGTCATGATCGGGGTTTCTATTTCAATAAAATCATGTGCGTGCATGTGTGAGCGGAAAAAAGAAATGATTTTATCTCGTATGCGAATATTTTTCTGCATACGACCAGTACGAAGATCAAGATATTTGTATTTCATACGCACGTCTTCATTGATACCACTCGTATCTTCATTGATAGCAAATGGTGGTGTTTCTGATTCATTGAGTACTTCAATATCGGTTATTTCAAGTTCGATATCACCATTTTGTACATCGTGCTTAATACTTCTTTCGGGACGTTTATTTACAATACCAGTGACCGCAAGTACCCATTCAGTACGCACGTTTTTAACCTGCTCCATTGCATCGGTGTGGTTTGGAAGTACGACACATTGCACAAGGCCTGTCATATCACGCATGTCCATAAACACAAGTTTTCCTTGGTCTCGTCTCACGTCAACCCAACCAGAAATAGAAACAGTCTCCCCTACGTGTTCTTTTAAATCTTTATTGTAAATACGTTTTTTCATATCTTTTTACTCTAGCACAAAAATTAAAAACTATTCTATTAATGTAAATCCTTTGCAATGAAAAACTCATATGGCACAGAAATGATAAATACAAGTGCTACAAATAACCAATAAAACGGAGCCCATGCGATAAACAAAATCATATCTTCATGTTTCAATGCCAAATATTTCTTTTGTATTTTTAGATTTGTTTTATTGAGATACACATAGAGTGGACCAATCAATACCGTAAGTAAAATTCGAATATATTTCATATTATATAGTTACACCTACTTTTTCTCGAACAATCGCCATCTTTGCTCCGACAATCATACGTGCTTTTTCTGCACCTTTTCGCAAGATATCTTTGACTAATTCTGGATTATTCTCATATATTTTACGTTTTTCTTGGAGCGGACCAAAGAAAGAGATAATCTCTTCATAGAGCATGTCTTTTGATTCTTTATATCCAAGACCACCATTTGTATATCGACTACGGAGTGTTACTAAATCATCTTGATTAAGAAAAAGTGAATGTAATGCAAAAAGAGTACAGGTATCTGGGTCTTTTGGCTCCTCTGGTGTCTTTGAATCAGTAACGATACCCATAACAGCTTTTTTGATTTCTTCATCGGTGCCAAAAAGTGGAATTGTATTTCCATAACTCTTTGACATTTTGCGACCATCAGTACCAGGAACAATAGCAACATTTTTGAGAATCATTGCTTCTGGAAGTTTGAATGTCTCACCAAATGTATTGTTAAATTTCTGTGCAGTATCACGTGCGTATTCAATATGCTGTTTCTGATCTTGTCCGACAGGAACAATATCTGCATCCTGAATAAGAATATCTGAGGCCATAAGAATTGGATAATCAAAAAGTCCGACAGTAACTTCTTTTGCCTTCATATGTGCATCTTTGTATGATGTTGCACGCTCCAAGAAAGGCATCGGTGTCAAACAATTAAAATACCATGTGAGTTCGGTAACCTCTGGAATATCAGAC
>JAGOOZ010000025.1 GCA_017992215.1 Minisyncoccota bacterium | reverse complement strand
GTACAGGCACAGTGCTCGGTACTGGTGATACTGATATTGCGTGTAAGGGTGCTTCATTTGGGAAGTGGGTGTTTATCAAATACGACAATGGTCTTTCGAGTACCTATGGACACCTCTCTGTGATTTCTGCCAAAAATGGCGACAGGGTAGAGGCTGGTGATGTCGTCGGTCTTTCAGGGAATACTGGTTCATCGACAGGCCCTCATCTTCACGTTGCAGTATATGCGTCAGAAGGTGTCAACGTCGCAACTGTCCCAAGTAAAAGCTGTGGTGGTAAAGTATTCACACAACCGATTGCTGCTCTAAGTGCATATCTTGACCCAGCACTCTACCTTCCACCAATTACAAAGAATATGGTTAAAAATTAATACCTATTGACAGATTTTGAGAGAAGAGTACCATTTAATGTAGGTTAGGTTTTAGTTTGATTGTAATGGGCTCTCTCCTGATTCACCTGCTTTCGAGAGAGGACTCCGGGGAGACGCCCATTTACATTTTGCTCATTTTTAGATTGAATTTTCATGGTTTAATATTTTTAAGTTGATTAGTTTAAGTCCATTGGGTTGTATAACCCGATGGACTTTTGCTTTTACTTACGACTCACACACAATAAAAATACACACAATTTGTGTGTATTTTTATTGTGTGTGCCCGAGGTGGGAGTCGAACCCACATCCCTTACGAGACACGATTTTAAGTCGTGCGCGTATACCAATTCCGCCACTCGGGCATATCACCATAAAAGGCAATAGGTAAATAATCGCACATTTAAGGTGTTTTTTCAACCACAGAATAGACTCATTGACTATAGGGTCATTGGATGGTATCGTATGTAAAACACTTATACAAAAAAACATATGAATACACCCCGCAATGATTCTTCACCGAAGAATTTCCTCCGTATTTTTACTCCATTTATTTGTATTATCCTTCTTTTTATTTGGTTTACCACGTGGTTAAAACCTGACAGAACTGTAGTATCTACATCAGTACGAAACATTCAGACAAAAGAACCCGAAATTCTCACCGTAGAGAAAAAGAGAAAGAAGAGAACAACACAAGAGTTACTCTCGTATGCACCTCGCATACGAAGATCTGTACAGGGTACTGTAGTTAGTGTGACAAGCGACAGTGTTGAAATAGCGACAAGCACACAACACATTACCACACCTCTTCCGTTGTTTATGGTAGAACCCGATGATATTGTTGTTGTTCATCACGAAACAATAAATAATTACAATATCCTTGAACCATACTCAGAGGGAACAATCTATGATGTTGATACCTTCAGTGCATACATCAAAGACACTACAGGTTCAATGCTTCGTGTATCAGTAGGGAGTCCTTCGTATGTCGGGCTCATGATCAAACGTCCATCATTCCCCATACATATCAATGATCCGGTACTGATTGGGTCACAAACGGTTGAATTGTATGAAATTGTTGAAAAGAAGTAGCACCTTATTGTTTTCACTAAAAACCCACCTCGTGTGGGTTTTTTCTTTGAAAATAGGGTCTCATTTGCTAGTATAAGAGGATAATGAGTGAAAAAACCTATTACACTACAATCGGTCTTGAAATCCACGCTGAACTTCACACAAACTCGAAGATGTTTTGTGGATGTGTAAATAACCCTGATGAAGAAAAGCCCAACCAAAATATCTGCCCTGTGTGTATGGCACACCCTGGCACACTTCCTGTGATTAATAAGCAGGCAGTCGAGAACGTGGTAAAAGTTGGTATGGCACTCGGTGGGGCTATTGCTGACTTTACTGAATTCGACCGCAAGAATTATTTCTATCCTGATATTCCAAAAGCGTACCAAATCTCACAATATAAATATCCGATTGTATCAGGTGGGGAATTAAAAGGTGTGAAAATCACCCGCGTGCACCTCGAAGAAGATACTGCAACCTCAAAACACGATAAGGGTGATTATTCACTCGTTGATTTCAATCGTGCTGGAGTACCACTCATGGAGCTCGTAACAGAGCCAGTGATTCATAGTGCCAAAGAAGCAGGGGATTTTGGCAAAGAATTACAATTACTTCTCCGCTATCTCGGCGTGTCAGAAGCAAATATGGAAAAAGGTCAGATGCGTGTTGAACTCAACATCTCTGTATCTGATGACCCAAATACATTCGGCACAAAATGTGAAGTGAAGAATATCAATTCATTCCGCGCTGTTGAACGTGCTGCTGAATACGAAATCGCTCGTATGACAGAACTCCTCGAATCTGGTCGCGGAGAAGAAATAGTCCAAGAAACTCGTGGCTGGGACGAAACAAAACAAATCACATTTTCACAGCGCAAAAAAGAAAATGCCAACGATTACCGTTATTTCCCTGATCCTGACTTGCCAAAACTATATTTGAGCAAAGCGCTCGATATGGAATTACTCAAATCAGAACTCCCTGAACTTCCAGAAGCAAAGCGTGCTCGATACAAGAAAGACTATGGAATCAAAGATGAAGATATTGAAAGTTATGTAACTGATAGAACTCTCGGTGAGTGGTTTGAAGGTGTCGCTGGTAAATTAAATGGCGCAGAACAGATAAAAACTGCTTCGAACTATATCACCTCTGACTATCTCGGATTAAAGAAAGCAAATCCAGAAATTAATCTTCCAAACAGCGAACACTTTGCAGAACTCATACGCATGGCAACAGATGGGCTCATATCTTCTCGCACAGCGAAAGATATCCTCGGAATGATTGTTGTACACGATGAAAGCCCAATGAAGATTGCTACAGAGAAAGATTTGATTCAGAAAAATGACGAGGGTGCGCTCAAAGAAATTGTACAGAAAATTATCGATACAAACCCTGAAGTCGTAGCGACATACAAAGGTGGTAAAGAAAACGCTCTAATGTCTCTCGTAGGACAAATCATGAAAGAAACAAAGGGGAGCGCAAATCCTGCAGTTGCTCAGAAATTACTTAAAGAATTGATGGGATAACAAAAAGCCACGAATCAGATTCGTGGCTTTTTAATTACTAAAAAGAGCTTTTGTTACTTTGTCATTACCACCCTTTGGGTGATTACATAATTACCTCCTGTTGATAACCGGATTATGTACATTCCATTTGGCAATGAAGGGAAGAATTCCTGCCCTGCAAGAACTGAAAATGTCCCCACCTTTTGACTGGTAATTGTATATATTTCAGCTGAAGCATTCTTTTCTGAAAAAATACGTACACCAGTGGGGCATGAGGAAATCTGAACATCAATTCCATTACCTAATTTATTAGATATACCAGTGGTGGAACCATTGAGATAAATAAAACCGGTACGGAAATATTCAGAAGGCTCAAGGTCAATGTTCGTGCCATTAATCAATGCAGGTTCTGCAAACAGACGAATCTGTTTCATTTGCGCCCGAATCAAAATGTCCTGAGTAAGAGGATTCGTAACATACATCATTACAGTGAAATGCTTACTTGAACCTTCGTCTAAGCGATACCCATTTCCTTCTACTGTTGCATCTGTTGATGTAAGTGAAGTGGTGGTGTAAAAGGTAGTATCATCAACAATAACACTATTTGATTTTTGAATCACAAAGGCAATTCCATTTGTACCAGTAGCCACCGTACCCAACTTGATTGTTTGTCCAAGGTAGGAGGTGTTGCCGTTATTGGTAACAACAAAAGTAAATTTATACACGACTGAAGTGATACCACCAGTTTGATTGGTGATAGTTGTTGCGGATGATGATAGGAATACAACATCTACATTGGGAGTTTGAGCTTTGGCTGTTGTAGCCGAACAAAAGATTGCAATAGCAATCAGGGTAATGATTTTTTTCATTTTTCTGTTTTTAAGTTTGATGGTATTCTATCATAAATATATACAAAAGTCAATGTAAAAAATCTATTTTTAGAATACTCTTATGTTATAATGAATATATGAAAATATACCTATTTATTTTTGTGTTATTTATTGGAATTTTTATTACCCAAGAATCCTTCGCAGCAACACTTCGTGTTGGACTAAAATCAAATACTGAAGTAATGAATATGCAACAACAACTAAAAACATTAGGATTTTATTCTGGTGCAATTGACGGCAATTTTGGGCAAGGAACAAAAAAAGCTCTTGTAAAATTTCAATTAAATAATAACTTAACCGCAGATGGTATTGCGGGTCAAAAAACACAAATTATTTTAGAATCTAAAATAACAACAACGCAAATAAGTATTCCAAATAAAAATATTACAAAAAATAATATTAAATCAACAGTGATTCCTGTTCCAAATGCATTAGGAATAAATGGACTACCTGAATGTATGGCTTCCTCCGCACCATGGATTCGTATTGTTAACGCACGAACTGGTGGTGAAAAAGCCATTGGATTTTTAATTGGTACTGAAAGCAAAAAAGCGTATATGTATTGGGATGGTTGTAATCTTCCAGCAAACGCAACCATTAAATTAGTGAGCTCAAACGAAACAAAAATTATTCCTAATAATTCAAACTATTTCGAATATATTCCATCATTACCGGATGAAGGAAATGGTTCTTTGGTGGTTTACAAAAATAATGGAGAAGTCCTCGCAAAAGATGATGTTAAATTTCATATTACATCTGTTTCGAACAATATAGTGAATTCTAGTACATGTGATACTACTAACGGAAATTATATTACTCCAAGTAAATGGCCTATCTATACTGATGTCAAGATAGGTGTCCCTTTTACGCTTAATTGGACTTCTTGTGGTGTACCGAGTACAACAAATTTGGTAATGCGTCTTAAAAATGATCTTCTTCCAAATTCCGGCTGGAAATCTTCTCAATCTGTAACAATAGTAAACGATGGCACGGAAACATTTACCATAAAAGATACAATCCCTTTAGGCTGGTATAATATTCTTGTTTCAAACAAGTTAACCGGTGCCTCAATTGGAGGATTTTCGATTCGTATAACCAAATGATTTATTGATGTAAATTTGGTACAATATCCCTATATCACTTTATTTAATTTATTCATATGGATATGACCCCGCAAGAATTTTTCTAGCGTGTCCATAGAAATAAGAAAATAGTAAGGAGTTTATTTTTAATTAACCTAATTTAGTATATGAACGAAAATTCAAACGGGGCAAGAAAGACACGCGTAGCGATTAATGGATTTGGCAGAATTGGAAGAGCATTTTTGAAGATTGCATGGGAACGACCAGAGATTGAAATTGTCGCAATTAATGACCTCGGTTCGATAGACAACTTGGCATATTTACTCCGTCACGATACGGTATATCGTGGGTGGAATCATTCAGTTGAAGTTTCTGGTACAAATCTCGTCATAGATGACAAGACAGTAACTTTCATTTCAGAAAAAGATACGACGAAACTCCCATGGAAAGATTTAAGTATTGATGTTGTTGTTGAATCAACGGGACTCTTCACTGCATACGACAAAGCGCAGTTCCACATTGATTGCGGTGCAAAAAAAGTTGTCATTTCAGCTCCAGCAAAGGGGAGTGATGGCTCTATCGCGGGCGAAACAATCCTCCTTAGTATCAATGAAGCAAAATTCGGTACGTGTGATATTACTTCAAACGCTTCATGTACGACAAATGCTGCTTCACCACTTATCGCTATCATGCACGAAACAATTGGTATCGAGAAAGCAATTTTAAATACCGTACACGGATACACAGCATCACAATCACTCGTCGATGGCCCTAGTAAGAAAGATATGCGTGAGGGTCGTGCCGCAGCGCAAAACATCGTTCCAAGTTCAACAGGAGCCGCTATCGCCGTCACAAAAGCATTCCCAGAACTCGAAGGACTCTTTGATGGTATCTCTATCCGTGTACCAGTACCCGCAGGATCAATTGTCGATATCACATTTATCGCAAAACGCGCCACAACAGCCGAAGAAGTAAATACCATCCTTACAAATGCATCAAAAGATGCTCGTTGGAGCACCTTATTCGCTGTCACAAACGAACCACTTGTTTCAAGTGATATCCTCGGCAATTCTCACGCTTCAATCGCTGACCTCGAAATGACTCGTGTTGTGGGTGGGAACCTCGTGAAAGTGATGGGTTGGTATGATAACGAAATGGGGTATACATATACGCTCGTTGACCATGTGATTAAGACAGGGAAAACTATTAAATAATTATTAGTAAATAAACAAATAAAACTATATGCAAAAAATAATTTTGGTTATCGTAGGTCTTCTTATTATCGGATATTTTACATGGCAGGGAATTCAGACCAAACCAGCAGACAACATCCCGCAAGCAATCGTTACTGATATTGCAGGGACAAGTGAAAGTGGCGTACTCCCTGAACCTTCACTTCGAGATATTGAAAATACAAAAGTATATATTGAATTCAAGGGATTTGGTCCAGGCAAAGAACACACAGGATCTTTTTCTGGTATTACTTCAAAACTCACACGGGGAGATGCTGGAACACTACAGGGTATCGTGACTGTTGATATGAATAGTCTTTCAACAGATACCGAGGCTGTAACAAAACACCTCAAAACAAAAGATTTCTTTGATACAACAAAATACCCAACTGCTTCAATGACAATGAAATCAATAACACAAACAGCGGTCACTGCAACATTTACCATTCACGGAATCACGAAGGATGTTACATTCCCATATGTACAATCAGACACAGGATACACAGCAGACTTTACTCTTAACATGAAAGAATTTGGCATTGACCAGAAATTCGCGAACGAAACTGTGCAGATAATCGTCACGGTACCGTTTAAATAATAGACGGAAATGAATCCGCCAAAAATTTTATGAAAACCATCTATTACCAATTTAATTTATTTTTTCTCACATATTTTTCTTATTTAAAAGGAAAGAGTGCTGGGTTAAAAATTTAGGCGGATGAAAATCTACATTGGCTCAGACCACGCAGGATACGAACTCAAAGAAAAACTCAAAACATATTTGAGTAGTTTGAAGTATGAAGTAGAGGATTGTGGAGCATTTACTCTCGACAATGATGATGATTATCCTGACTTCATACAGCCAGTCGCAGAAAAAGCTACACAGCATCCTGAAAGTTTCGGTATTATTCTCGGCGGCTCAGGTCAAGGTGAAGCAATGTGTGCAAATCGAGTAACGGGTGTTCGTTCTTCTGTATATTACGG
>JAGOOZ010000024.1 GCA_017992215.1 Minisyncoccota bacterium | reverse complement strand
ACGTGAATAGAGAATCCATGTACTGGATCAACCTGTACATCATGAATAAGTACATCAATCTTTTTTCCTTCGAGATCAAGTACGATTGCATTTGATTCGCCGGCTTCTTTAAAAATCTTCTTGAAGGCGACACTCGGCACGGAAATTGATGTGTTTTCCACTCGAGCGCCATAGACAACACCTGGAACCATACCGTTAGATCGTACAGTTGCAAGTTTTTCTGTCTTACTTCGCTTTGTTGCGGTTAATGTTTGCATAGGTCAGATAATACCATTAAAAACCAATGATTGCAAGTGGTATTTGCCTTATTCTTTTATGATATGCGAACGAATATATTCCTTTGTGGTACCTACCTTTTTACCAGGATTGCAGATATTTTGAGGGTCAAAAATTCTCTTTGTTTCTTCGAAAAGTGCATAGACTTTTTCTCCAAACATTTGAGGGAGGAATGGTGAGCGAATGATTCCATCATTGTGTTCAGCTGTCGTTGAGCCCTTGTATTCCAGAACAAGATCATATACCTGTTCAGATAATTCTAAAATTATTTTTTCTGTCGCAGGGTCGGTGAAATCCATCAATGGGATAATGTGGAAGTTTCCATTTCCTGCGTGTCCTGCGATAGTGTACGTTATCGGATAATGTTTGAGAATCAAATCAAGTTTCGGTAGGAATTCTGGCAAGAGTTCTGGTCGCACGATAATATCATCGATAAATGGTGCAGTATGTTTGTCTTTGACGTGCTTACGTAAGAGAGCGAAACTTTCTCGTCTGATATCCCAATATTTTTCTGATTCAGCTTGTGATTTTGTAATTCGTGTTTTGTATGGAAATTTTTTCAAGTCAGTGAGGAGTTTTTTTGCTTGTGCATCGATTATTTTTTCATTTTCTCCAGCGAATTCAATAAGAAGAATTAATTTCGGTATACCAAAGGTGCTCATCATGAATACTTCTGGCCAGAAACTCCACATGAATTTGATCATTCCCCAGAGACCTTTCTTTTTGAGAAAATCAGGGAAGAATTTTATGGCGAGTTTCATTGTCGCATCATCGTATGACTCGAGACTTTCTGGGTGGTGTGGGAGGATTGTGTCTACCAGTTCTCCTAATCGCGCGATATCTTTCATGAAAATCACTACAAGCTTCGATGCTTTCTTCTGTTCAACAAGGTGAAAAGTAATTTTCGTTACAATGCCAAGTGTACCCTGTGAGCCGACAATTAATTTAGTTAAATCAAATATCTCTCGTTCGGAATCCCATACATTCCATAAATAGTATCCTGCAGAATTTTTTGAAACATTTGGTTTTGCATTTGTAATTATTTCTTTGTTTTCATTGATGAGTGCAAAGATATTTTTATAGATATCACCTTCGAAATCCCCTTGCGCAATCTTGGCATAAAGTTCTTTCTTTGTGAGTGGTCGAACAGTGTATTCTCTTCCGTCTGTAAAGATAACTTGTAATTCTTTTATATAATCTTCCGTTTTGCCGTAATTAAGTGTTTTCTCACCTGCAGAATTATTCCCTACCATTCCACCAACAGCATTCAAGCTCTTTGATGCGGTATAGCATGGTAAAAGAAGGCCTTGTTCAAGTGTTTTAGGTTCAAAGTCTCGATAGAAACATCCTGGTTCGACAGTTGCTTCGCCAGAGATAGTGACATCGTGTGCATGAGGATATTTGGGTATGATTTGAAATGGAGTGACTTTATTTACAGAATGAATCTTATTCATGTACCGAGTTGTATCGACGATAATTGATTCGCCGATTGCTCCACCTGCCATGCACGTACCCGCAGCACGCATTGTGAGTGCGAGATTTGGATACTTACTTTTATTCTCATGTACCCATTTCACAAGTGCTTGGATATCAGCACTATCTTTTGGGAAAACAATTATTTCTGGGCGAACTTCGAGAAGTGACGCATCTCGCGAATACTTCGTCCGCGCTTCGTCGCTATCCTCAATGTCACCTTTAAAAAATTTTTGTAATTGATCTTTCATCTTAAATTTTTTCTGTCATTTCATTTATATCTATTAAATCTACCTCTCTTCCAAGTTTACTCTTGTATTCTATCAAGTTTTTCTTTGAAATTATTGGTAACATAACCCCGTAGACTTCTTTGTGTTCAATATCAGAAAAAGTATGCTTTAAATCTTCCCATTTATTTTCTTTCTTGTTAAAGAATTTTAATAAATCAATAACAACGATATCTATTTTCTGCCCTTCGTATTCTAATGTGGATGCGAATAAATCCCACTGTGAATCTTTATAGAATCCAGGTTCCTCTATTATATACTCTTTAATTTCTGGGATAATTTTTGAAAATTGATCTGTCTTGATTCCTATATCTATATCAGCAAGCTCTCGAGTAGAACCATAAACCATAGCAGCAAAACCACCACTTAATCTGTATGGGATGTCGTGTTTCTTTAATATATTTACAATCCAAAATAATGCCCCTTTGGTGTCTTTCATAATTTCTTATTCTAATGTTCTAACGAACTTTAGAGTGTTTTTTCCACGGTTTGTAAGTTTGTGTCGTACAGCACTTCCGGCACTTCGCTTCATTACAAGGCCAGATGTTGCCATTTTGTTTATATGGGCTGATATGTTTTTAAATTCAGATGATAACTCTTCGGCAATTTCTACAGCAGACATTTCGGGTTTTTTATATAAAAGGTCGAGGATCTGTATTCTCCGATGACTGGCTACCCCTTTAATTATTCTCTCTAATTCCCGATATGTCTTTTTCATTATTCCTAATTCTTATTCTAATGTTCTAACGAACATTAGAATAAGAATTGATTACTATTTATTCAATTCCGCTAAATAATTTTAATCGTGCTTCAACTACTTTTTCTACGGCATCAACTGCTGGCTGGAGGAATTTGTATGGAGCGACTTCGTTTGGGTTCTCGGCGAGAGATTTTTCAAGTGCTTCTCTGTATGCCACACGGATTTCTGTATTGATATGCACTATGTCGATACCAGCTTTAATACAATCAATAAAATCCCCACTCATTGTGCCTGACCCACCGTGGAGCACGAGTGGGACACCTGTCGCATCGCGAATAGCACGCACACGTTCAGGATGGAGTCGTGGGTTGCCACCTCGGACCATACCATGCACATTGCCGACAGATGGTGCGAGTATGTCGATACCAGTTGCATCAACGAATGCTTTTGCGTCTTCGGGTGTTGTCATTGTTGCCTCGCTCACACCTTCGGGAATCTCATCGAGGATTTTTGATGACTGACCAATAAATCCAAGTTCTGCTTCTATCAAAATATCACGATTTTCACGCGTTCCGACTTCACGTGCATAGTCTACGCATTTTTTTGTGAGAGCAATATTTTCTTCGAGTGGAAGTTTGACTGCATCAATAATCGCTGCGTCATACCCAGCATCAATCGCTTCTTTGACTGACTCAAAACTATAATGATGATCAGCGTTTAGGAAAATCGGATAATTGTCATTTTCACGAATGCTTTTAATGAGTGCTACCGCTTCGTCTTTGCCTACAAAATCTTCTTCACCTTCTGAGAGTCCAATAATTACTGGTAGATTAAGTTTTTTGGCGGCATTGTAGATACCGTGGAGTGCTTCAAGATTTGAAATATTAAAATGCCCAATAGCTATTCCCTTTTCATCCGCTTCTCGGATATATTCCCGTAGTGTCTTTATCATATTTTGATTATACCATATCGTGATATAATCAAAATATGAATACACAGATAGATTTTCTCGCTATTGGCGATATTGTTTCAGAGCCTTTTATTAAACTACAAGATGCAGAAGTTCATTGTAATATCGATGAAGAAAACTGCATGCTTTCAATGCGTTTCGGTGATAAAATCCCGTATGAATCAGCCGAAATTTGTTATGCTGTTGGGAATAGTCCTAATGCTGCTGTTTCAGCAAGTCGTCTCGGAGTGAGTTCGTACCTCATGTCATACCAAGGTGATGATCAGATTGGAAAAGAAAATCTCGAATCTCTCGCACGAGATGGTGTGCGAACTGATTACATGCAAATAGTAAAGGGACTTCCTTCTAATTATCACTATGTGCTTTGGTATGATGTTGAGCGAACAATTCTCGTAAAGCATACAGAATTCCCTTATTCATTCCCTACTGATATTCCTGAGCCAAAATGGATATACCTCTCATCACTCGCTTCGAATTCTACAGCGTATCATCTTGAAATTGCTGAATATCTAAAACAACATCCTTCAGTAAAGCTTGCATTTCAACCTGGAACATTTCAGATGAAGCTCGGAATAGAGACTTTGAAGGATATCTATGCTCATACAGAAGTATTTTTCTGTAATTATGAGGAGGCACAACGTATTCTCAAAACAGAAGAGAAAGATAAAATAAAACTAATGGAAAATCTCCGTGCACTCGGGCCTAAAATTGTCGTAATGACAGATGGTATCAAGGGTGCGTATGCGTATGACGGTACGGATGCGTGGTTTATGCCAGTGTACCCACAGGAACCATTCGAGCGTACTGGTGCTGGTGATGCATTTGCTTCGACATTTACTACAGCACTTCTCCTCGAGAAGACTATTCCAGAAGCATTGATGTGGGCACCGATTAATTCAATGTCGGTTGTGCTTCAGGTGGGAGCACAAAAAGGTCTTCTCACACAGGCACAAATAGAAGAATTCCTCGCCAAAGCACCAGAGGATTATAAACCAAAGAAAATAAATTAATATCTAAAAATCCCTTCACTTTGAAGGGATTTTTAGATTGACAAATCATGTTTAATTTGCTATAATACAAGACAAGTATATATTGTGTAAATTCATAAACCCCAACAGTATGCCTCTTCAAAATTCTGATCATTCACGTATTCCTCTTATTGTAAAAAAGAAGGAGTGCGAAAAAAGATGTGACCACATTGATGGTCAATTAGATTTTTTACACATTGAACTGTCTGATAGTCAAAGATGGGACGACATTCAAAGGTATCATCAATTACAAATGAGTGTTTCCAATTTGGCTGCTGAACACAAGAAGTTCAAGTTGCAATCTAAGGGATATCATTTAGCAATTTTATCCCATGATTTAAATTAAAAATTTAACACCAGTAAAAATCTTCACAGTATTTGTGGGGATTTTTTATTTTCTCTTCAAGACTTTTTCAACAGCATTCTGTATGTGTGATATTCCCATACCATAATGTTCGAGTAGTTCTGTTGGTGTACCAGACTGACCAAAGACATCATGCACTCCGATAAATTCTATGGGCACGGGATAGTTTTGAGCTAGACATTCCGCAACAGCACTCCCCATACCACCGATTATCTGGTGTTCTTCGACTGTGACGAGTGCCTTTGTTTCTTTTGCCAGAGCGATGAGTGCTTCACTATCGAGGGGTTTAATCGTCGCTAAGTTCATAACTTTCACCTTAATTCCTTTTGTTTCGAGTTCTTTTGCGGAGAGAATTGCCTTGTGGACGAGTGCACCTGTTGCAATAATTCCCACATCAGCGATGCCAATTTCTGGAACAAAAACAATCTGTGCCTTCCCTATTTCAAATGGTGTTTCTTCTGTTGTGATGATTGGGGTTTTTTCTCGTGCGAGGCGAATATATGTCGGTTCTTTTGTTTGAGCAGATGCGATTGTTGCCTTCTTTGCCTCTATCGCGTCACAGGGAGAGATGACAACCATGTTTGGGATTACTCGAGTGAGGGCGAGGTCTTCGACTGCTTGGTGCGTACCGCCATCAGGACCAACAGAGATACCTGCGTGTGAACCCGCAATCACTACCTTGCGGTCGTTATAACAAATCGTAGTACGGATTTGTTCCCAATTTCTTCCCGGTGAAAACATTGCGTATGAAGAGATAAATGGAATCTTGCCCATTGCCGACATTCCACTTGCGACACTCGCAAGATTCTGCTCAGCCACACCTATTTCGATAAATCGTTTTGGAAACTTATCAGCAAAGAGATTCATTTTTGTTGATTCAGTGAGGTCTGCACAGAGTGCTACAATATTTTCATTTTCAATCCCCGCTTGTAGTAACCCTTCACCAAAACCCTGACGAATAGGAGCCTGTTCGACATCGTTATTAAACAATTTAGTGTTCAGTTTTAAGTTTTGGTTTAGCATATAATTAAAGTGATATTACAACACGTCTCGCCCCGTAGGAAGTTTTGCACGCACTTGGTGTAAAACTTTCCTTTGGGGTCGGGATTAAACAGTTTTGTATTAAGTTTTAATTTATCGTTTAACATTTAAAATTATTGATGCTCGCTTACAATTTGCCCATTAAGAGTTCGTAATTCTTTTAGTGCCATATCACCTTGTTCTTTGCTTGGTGGCATGCCGTGCCAATGATAGTCACGCTCAAATTCTTTGACTCCCTTACCTGGGATTGTCCGTGCGATGATAACTGAAGGCATTTCGTAGACTGCTTTTGCTTTTTCTATTGCATCATTTAATGCCTGAAAATTGTGCCCATCAACTTCTTGTGTATGAAAATTAAATGCTTCAAATTTGGCGATGAGATTATTGAGAGGCATGATGTCTTCGGTGAATCCATCAATTTGAATATTGTTTCTATCGACAATCACAATGAGATTACGAAGTTTTTCTTTTCCTGCGAGCATGAGTGCTTCCCAGTTTTGACCTTCATTGAGTTCTCCATCGCCAGTGAGACAGTAGATTGTCTTGTCTGTACCAACTCCAAAATCAATACGGTCAGCAAGTGCCATACCGACTGCCTGCGAGAGTCCTGAACCAAGTGGACCTGACGAATTCTCGAGCCACGGCATGTATTCGCGATGTGGGTGCCCCTGGAGGCGTGAGCCAAATTTACGAAGCGTCATAAGCTCAGATACTGGCATATAGCCTGCATGTGCCATTGTCGCATAGAGTACGGGGCAGATATGACCGTTTGATAATACAAGTCGGTCGCGTTCTTTCCAGTCGGGACGGTGTGGGTCGTGCTTCATTGTATGGAAATACAAAAGCGTAAAAACATCTGTCATTCCGAGTGGTCCTGCTGTGTGTCCACTTTTTGCTTCAACAAGCATTTCGATAATACTCTGACGAATGAGATTCGCTTTTTCTGTGAGTGTATTTATTTTTTCATCAGTGAGATTTCCCATCACTTTAGTATATCACTATATACTTTCAAGTTCACGCATTGTTTCTCGAATATCAAAACTAT
>JAGOOZ010000023.1 GCA_017992215.1 Minisyncoccota bacterium | reverse complement strand
CAAGAAAAAGGAATTGATATTTCAAGTCTTGGGAATAAAGATATTCTCTCTGTGGTGGTACCGTTTAATTCAACACACAAATTCTCTGTCTCACGATACAAGGATTCGTATGTCACGATGGGTGCACCAGATATTTTGCTTGCACGTGCAAAAATAAGTAAAGATGAGTATATAAAAATAGAACAATGGATTACCGATGCGAGTACTGATGGTAAACGATTGATTGCACTCGGGCGAATTTCGACCCACGGGGAAAAAATCTCAGTTTCTGATGTTGTGGATATTGAATTTTTAGGAATCCTTGCGTTTCGTGATCCTATCCGAAAAGAAGTTCCTCAAGCAATACAAAAGATTCAATCACTTGGTGTACGTGTCGTGATGATTACAGGAGACTTGAAGGGCACAGCACTTTCTGTTGCACGGGAGCTTGGATGGGATGTTACAGAAAAAAATGTTCTCTCGGGGCAAGAGATCGCTCGTTTGTCGGATGAAGCATTATTGAAAATAATTCCTGATATAAAAATATTTGCTCGCGTCACACCAGAAGACAAACTCCGTATCGGGACACTATATCAATCGCTCGGTGAAGTGGTGGCGATGACAGGTGATGGGGTCAATGATTCACCTGCATTGAAAGCGATGGATATCGGTGTGGCACTTGGTTCAGGAAGTGATGTTGCAAAGAGTGCAGCCGACCTCGTATTGCTCGATGACAATTTTGAAATTATCGCAGCGTCTATCGGTGAGGGCCGACGTATCTTGGCAAATATTCAAAAAACATTTGTGTATTTGATGTCGAACTCACTCGATGAAGTGCTTGTTGTTGGAGGGAGTTTGATTGCGGGGATTGCACTTCCTCTTACTGCATTACAGATTATTTGGGTAAATCTTTTTACGGGTAGTCTGCCCGCGATTGCCTTTGCGTATGATGCTGATATCGATCACGAGACAGCCAAGAAGCATAGCCTGAAATCTATTTTTACACGAGAGGTCAATGTGTTGACATTTGGTATTGGTATCACGAGTTCACTTCTTCTCTTTGTCTTGTACTACCTTTTGATTCGTTTTGGTGTTGAAGTATCCCTCGCACGGTCTGTATTCTTTGTCTGTTTTGCCTCATACATTCTCGCTATTTCATTTTCGTTCCGAAGTTTACACAAACCACTTTTCTCATACAATCCATTTTCAAATAAAAAATTAAATCAAAGTATTCTTGTCGCTTGTGTCTTTCTCATCGCAACAATGGCGATACCTGCACTCAGGGGGTTGTTTGATCTTGCACCGATACCTGCCGTATGGCTCTGGTTTGTTCTCGGGTGGCTCGTGCTCAATATTATACTTGTCGAAATGGCAAAATTATTCTTTCGACGATAAGTCATTGTTTTGTATGGTTATTTTTGGGTAAGATAGGCAGATATACTCATCTGGTATACTTGTATATATGGATACGTTGCACACTAAACATGAAAAAGAAATCGTATTGATTCAGATTTTATATTTGTATCTTATTCCTGTAATTCTTTTGTATTTTAAAATTATTCCAGGGAATATGCGTTTTGGTTTGTTGTTTACGGTCGCGTTGCTTCTTGTTGGTATTATTTGGCATTCACGATGGACGTATGCTGATATGGGTATTACCAATGACTGGAAGAAAGATGCTATTCCATATATTTTATTTACACTCGGTGGAATATTTTTTCTTGTTTGGCTTGCGCAAGTTGTCCCACATGAACCTTTTCTTGATTGGTGGGAGAATAAAAAGTTCTTACTTTTATTTGCACCGATTAGTATTCTTCAGGAAATTGTCTTTCGTGGAATTCTCATGAAGATGCTTGTGAGGGCATTTTCACAACCACTCGTTATTATTAGCATCAATGCAATTGTATTTGCACTGATGCACGTTATCTATAGTAATGCGGTGTTTATATTACCACTGACATTTATCGGAGGTATTGGTTTTGCGTGGATGTATTATCGGTACCCAAATCTTATTCTTATTTCTCTAGCACATACAGTACTTAATTTTACTGCGATGATTCTCGGTTTTTTTGTTCTTCGGTCATGACCATTTCTTTATTTCAGAAAAAAATATATACCTATTACCGAGAGTACAAACGTACACTTCCATGGAGGAAGACAACAAATCCGTACCGTATTCTCGTGTCAGAGGTAATGTTGCAACAAACGCAAAGCTCGCGAGTGATACCAAAATATAAAGCATTTTTGGAAGCGTTTCCAAATGCACGGGCACTTGCCGAATCATCCGTGCGAGATGTTCTTTCTCTTTGGCAAGGGCTCGGATATAATCGCCGGGCATTATTATTGAAACGCACGGCGGAAGCTATCGTCACTAAATACAAAGGAAGGTTTCCTAAAACACAGGATGAACTCGTCGCACTTCCAGGTATTGGGCCATATACAGCGAGTGCTCTTATGGCATTTGCGTACAATACTCCGACGGTTATGATTGAGACAAATATTCGTGCGGTGTTTATTCATTTCTTTTTTCCAAAATCAAAAAAAGTTCCCGATGCGAAACTCTTGCCTTTGATTGAAAAATATATGGATAGGGAAAAACCACGTGAATGGTATAACGCACTCATGGATTATGGATCAATGCTGAAAGCGACAGTACCGAATCCAAGTCGGAAAAGTAAACACCATACGAAACAGTCAAAATTTAATGGTTCGATGCGTCAGATTCGTGGGGCTATTATTCGTCTCTATACAGAGAATCCTAAAATGACACAAACTCGTCTTGTTGCATCTCTGCCGTATAAACCAGAGGTGATAAAAATACAATACAAGAAACTGAAAGATGAGGGTTTTTTCTCGTAATTTACAGATGAGTACAAAGAGCATATAATCCCTGTATGAGTGAACAAGAAGCATCATTTGTCCATATTCGCCCGTCATGGGATGTATATTTTCTTAATATGGTTGATCTCGTTGGTACACGGGGGACGTGTGACCGAGGTCGTTCTGGTGCGGTTATCGTAAAAGATAAACGTATTATTGCGACTGGGTATGTTGGTGCCCCCGCGGGGCTTCCTCATTGTGATGAGGTTGGACACGAGATGCACACGGTGACAGGAGAAGATGGAACAGTGTCTCGTCACTGTATTCGTACTGCACACGCAGAACAAAATGCTATCAATAACGCTGCACGTTTTGGTGTGGCACTCGAAGGGGCGACTATTTATTGTCGAATGACTCCGTGCTATAAATGTGCACAGAGTATTATTAATACTGGTATTGTACGAATTGTTGCGTCAAAAGATTATCATGCAGGTGCTCGTTCAAAAGAGATTTTGAAACAAGCAGGTGTAGCGTATGAAATTCTCGGCGACGTAGAAACATACAAGGATATGTAACTATATGGTAAACCTAACTGAATTACAAAAAGAAGTAATGCGTAACAAGCTCGAGAAGGGATTCAACACGACCGATGTCGCACTTGAATTTTGTCGTGCTCACGAAGAATTGTCTGAAGCATTTTCAAAGTTTAGTAAAAACCAAGAAGGTGTTGCAGAAGAATTTGCTGATGTTGCGATATTCTTGCTCGGTATGTGTGAGATTCTCGGCTATGACTTAGAGCAAGAGCTCGTACGAAAAATCGAAACAAATAAAAATCGTAAATACATAAAATCAAAATCACCCGACGGTAAAGATATTTTCATACGAGAAAAAACTGATATTGATCCATAGACCCTAAAAGTAAAGCCCCGAAATATCGGGGCTTTACTTTTAGGTTTTTAGTAGTAGAATAGGTGAAAATAAAATTAAATAGTTATGACAATATTAGATTGGTTTTTTATATGTCTGTTTCTTGCAGGTGCGATTATTATCGCTGTTCTTCATTTTCGTGCAAAAAAACTTATGGCACGAATTAGTGAATTAGAAATACAGATACTTTTAGATAAACCACGCCTTGATAATTCATTTATGGATTTTCTAGGAGAGATCTCAAATGATTTTGATTTTCTGGTTATGCATGTCGGAAAAGGGGATATTGGGAAGTTACCCCATGGGTATATAAGAGTTGTGTTTGCACGTTTTGAGAAAGAATTGCTTTCTCGTGGATATCAAGAATTAAAACGTACACTTTCAATAATTGCATCCTCTGATTTTTCTTCCATCTTAAGAGAGTATCTCGTATCTTACGGTTTATTTTTCAGAAACAGAGAACACCTACTTGTATCTGTTGAGGCGCATTATAGTCAGTATGTTGTTGGTCATGATGATATCACAAAATCAACAACAAGTTCTTTTAAAAAAGAATTACAGAAACATTTTTCTTTTGATCATTTTTATGAATATATTCTAGAACCAGTATTTCGTGAGCGGTTTAGTGGTATTTCTTAATGAATTTAGTCAAAACAAAAACCCCTTCCTATATGGAAGGGGTTTTTTTGTAAATACTAAAACGATACGGTGTATCATCTTCGGTGTGTTCTTCTATCCAGGTTTGTTGCCATATGTTGGAATCAATTTCTGGAAAAAATGTATCACCTTCGTAGTCTCTATCTACATGTGTGACATAGAGCGTCTGTGCGATGGGAAGTGACTGTTTGTATATTTCACCACCACCAATGACAAAGATTTCTTCATCAGAATGTGCACATGGTAAAAGAGCTTCATCAAGAGAGTGAACAACAACAATACCTTCGGCCTGCCACAAGGGGTCACGAGTAATCACAATATTTGTACGCTTTGGCAGGGGTCGCCCAATAGATTCGTATGTTTTTCGTCCCATAATCACAGGGTGTCCCGTGGTGATTGTTCGAAACCATTTCATATCTTCGGGGATCTTCCAGAGGAGTTGATTGTCCTTACCAATAACACCACCATGTGCAATTGCAACAATAATCGAGATATTCATAGGCTATACTGCAATCGGTGCACTAATGCTCGGATGAGGATCATATCCAACAAGTTCAAAATCGTTAATGGTGAAATCTTCGATATTTTTAATAGCAGGATTAATCTTCATTGTCGGCATCGGGCGAATATCATCCTTGCGAGAGAGTTGCTGGTTTGCTTGCTCAATGTGGTTCAAATAGATGTGTGTGTCACCACCAGTCCATATGAATTCACCGAGTTCGAGTCCTGTTACTTGTGCTACCATCATCGTGAGTAATGCATACGATGCGATATTGAACGGTACACCAAGAAAAGTATCGCAACTACGCTGATACAACAGACAAGAGAGTTTGTTGTCTGCAACATAAAACTGAAACAAGCAGTGGCACGGAGGAAGTGCTCGTTTTGCCATTTCTGCAATATCACCAACATTCCATGCTGAAACAATCATCCTACGGTCATCTGGATTTTTCTTGAGTGTTTCAATCACGTACTGTAGTTGGTCGATGTGTTTTCCATCTCGTGTAGGCCAGCTTCTCCATTGGTATCCATAGATTGGACCGAGGTCACCATACTTTGCTGAAAATTCAGGGTCATTTTTGATTTGCTCACTGAATTCCTTGATACCAGTTTTCCATTCTTCACTGTCAGATTTTGGAACAGGAAGGTTATTTTCTTTGAGATATGCTTTGTATGGCCATTCATCCCAAATAGTTACATTCCGGTCTGCAAGGTATTTTAATTGCATATCACCGGTGATGAACCATAAAAGTTCGTGAGTGATTGATTTTACACCCAACTTTTTTGTTGTGAGAAGGGGGAAGCCTTTTGCAAGGTCGAATCGCATTTGTGGTCCGAATATCGAAATCGTACCAGTGCCTGTTCGGTCACCTTTTTGAGAACCTTCATTGAGGATTTTTTCAAGCAAAGAAAGGTACTCTTTGTCTGCATGATACTCGTGTGTATTTGTTGTATTCATACTATAATTTTAATTAACAATTTTATTGATTAAATCATTCTCTCCCCTGTTAGTCAATAGATATTACTTTTTTAGTATACGCTTCTTTTTGCGAGGTTTCATCTTTGACAGAATGCTACTTTTAGGTTATTTTGAGAGTAAATAAAACACTCATGAAAATACTGGGGAAATTTAAGTTTAAATTTAAAACGAGTGGGTTTTGGTTTTTTGGAACAATACTTGTTTGTATTTCTGTCATCTACCTTGTTTTATATCTCTTCTTTCCTGTTACTACAATTCATAATTTTAGTATCATTATCGGTATCATCATTATCGGCATTCTCTCTCTGATTCTATCTCACGCATTCAGGGGATATCGCTATCGGTGGAAAAGAAAAAGAGATTTCGAAAACAATTCTTCATAAAAAGCAGGCCTCGTATATACGAAAACGGCCTGCTTTTTTGTTTGGGTTGCCCGTGGTAAAATCAGGGCATTACTATTTTTACTTGAACTCCTATGAAAGATAAACAAATCGAGAAGTTGATAAAAGATGAAGAGAAACGTCAAAAAAGTGTTATCAATCTGATCGCATCCGAAAACTATGTTTCAAATGATGTACTTGTTGCACTCGGTTCAAAGTTGACCAATAAATACGCTGAAGGCTATCCTGGTCGTCGCTACTACGGGGGGAATAGTATTATCGATAAAGTTGAACAGATGGCGATTGATCGTGCCTACAAACTTTTCAAACTCAAAACGAGCGAGTGGCATGTGAACGTTCAGCCTCTCTCAGGTAGTCCTGCGAACTTCGCACTCTATTCTACGCTTGTCCCAATCGGTGGGAAAATCATGGGAATGAAACTCACATCAGGTGGGCATCTCACACACGGACACCCACTCTCAATGACAGGTAAACTTTGGAAGCCAATACAATTTGAAGTTGATCCACAGACAGAGATGATTGATTATGATGCGATTGAGAAAATAGCTTTGAAAGAGAAGCCGAATATAATCGTTGCTGGATTTACTGCATATCCTCGTGTTGTTGATTTCAATCGATTTCGTTCTATTGCTGATAAATGTGGCGCGCTTCTCCATGTCGACATGTCTCACTTTGCGGGGCTTGTTGCAGGTGGCGCGTATCCATCGCCATTTCCTCATGCTGATTCTGTGATGACGACTACACACAAGAGCTTGCGTGGCCCACGACAAGCAATACTTTTTGTTCGCAAAGACGCGCGAGAATTCGACAAGAAACTCGACAAGGTTATTATCCCAGGACTTTTCGGTGGACCGCACGAGAACAATATCGCAGCGGTAGCTGTTGCTCTCGCTGAAGCATCTCGACCTGATTTTAAAACATACGCGAAGCAAGTGGTGAAGAATGCAAAAATACTTGCAAAAGAATTAGG
>JAGOOZ010000022.1 GCA_017992215.1 Minisyncoccota bacterium | reverse complement strand
AGCTTCAAGTACTCCATCTGAAGTTATTACAAAAGTCAAAGATATTATAGGTGTTTCTAAATAATACTATCAATTAATACAAAAAAGTGGCGAAGAAATATTGTCATTTCTTAATAGCGAGATGGATTACCAGAATCGTATAGATCAATTTCTAAAAAATTTGATTCATGAAAATGGATCAGATTTACATTTGGGTGAAGGTCGCAAACCAGCACTTCGTGTGAACGGTGAGCTTATCTTCCTCTCAAATGAACAACCACTCACTCATGATGATATGGTTGGTTTTTTAGGTATACTCCTGGGCCAAGAAAAAACAAATCATTTTCTTGAGAATCATGATATTGATTTTGCCTATTCTTTTGAGGGTACGACACGTCTTCGTGGAAATACATCGTTTCAGCGAGGAATGATATCTCTGACACTTCGTCTTATTCCACAAGCAAAATCATTTGAAGAATTAAATCTTCCTGCTGTGTTAAAAGCTTTTGCAACTCGTAAGCAAGGATTTTTCTTAGTAGTAGGTCCTGTTGGGCAAGGTAAGTCAACAACACTTTCTGCTCTTATTAACCTTATAAATAAAGAACGCGCAGCTCATATTGTAACAATCGAAGAACCTATCGAATTTGTGTACACTCCTGATAAATCAATCATTGATCAGCGTGAAGTTGGTGTAGATACCAAAGATTTTCCGACTGCACTAAAAGCAGTACTTCGTGAAGACGTAAATGTTATTTTGATTGGTGAAATGCGAAGCGCAGAGACTATTTCTGCTGCAGTAACCGCTGCGGAAACAGGTCACCTTGTCTTTTCAACACTCCATACAAATAACGCTTCACAGACAATCGATCGTATTATTGATTCATTCCCTGGTGGTCAACAAGATCAAATACGAGTACAGCTTGCCTCAAGTTTGCTTGGTGTATTTTCTCAACGGCTCGTACCTCGTATAAGTGGTGGCCGTGTTCCTGCGTACGAGCTTCTTATTAATAATAGTGCTGTTTCAAATTTAATTCGTGAGAAGCGTACTCATGAAATAGATACCGTGATTGAAACATCGTCAGAACAAGGTATGATTGATATGAATCGCTGTCTTATTGATCTTGTTCAACGTGGTGAGATTAGTATGGAAAGTGCATATCAATATTCTATTAATCCTAAGGCTCTCGAGCACATGCTTTAAAATATATGTTATTTAATTACTCAGTCATCACAAATACAGGCGAGAAAAAAGAGGGAACTATTGAGGCGTCAAACAAAGATTCTGCTATTTCCGCATTGCAACGAAGAGGGTTTATTATCTCATCCGTAAAAGAGCAAGATGAAAAGAAGGGTTTCTTGTCACTTTCATTATTTGAGAAAGGTATTGCGATGAAGGACGTGGTGATCATGTCTCGACAGATTTCAACATTATTTGAAGCACAGGTTTCTGCATTGAAGGCATTTACGCTTCTTGCTACAAATACAGAAAATCCCGCTCTCGTAAAAATATTAAATAGCGTATCATCTGATATTCAATCAGGAACACCCATCTCATCTGCTCTTGCAAAATTTCCAAATGTTTTTGATACATTTTACGTCAACATGGTTAAGTCAGGAGAAGAATCAGGGAAACTTACTCAGACATTTACATATCTCGCCGATTATCTTGATCGTCAATATCAACTTACATCAAAGACAAAGAATGCATTGATTTACCCAGGGTTTGTGATGGGGGTATTCGTGCTTGTGATGACAATGATGTTTGTATTTATTGTTCCTCGGCTTGCAGTTATCATCAAGGAGTCAGGTCAGGATATTCCTCTTTCAACTCAAATCGTTATGGGAATGAGTGATCTTCTTGTAAATTATGGACTTTTTATCTTGCTTGGACTTGCGCTTTTCTCTGTCTATGTATTTCGTATGACAAAAACAGAGTCTGGTGCACGGTATCTTGATCGTATGAAAATATCAATTCCTGTTTTTAAGAATATCTATACAAAACTATATCTTTCTCGTATGGCAGACAATATGGATACAATGCTTTCATCTGGCATTCCTATTATTCGTGCGATTGAGCTCACAGGGGGAGTTGTCGGCAATCATATTTTTGAAGATATCCTAAAAGACACAACAGAATCAGTCAAAGGGGGAAGTTCTCTTTCGGATGCCCTTGCAAAACACCCAGAAATCCCACCAATCATGGCTGGTATGATTCGCGTCGGTGAAGAGACTGGTTCGGTTGGAAATATCCTTAAAACACTCGGTAAGTTCTATAATCGTGAAGTAAACGATGCTGTTGATACATTGGTGAGTTTGATTGAACCACTCATGATTGTGTCTCTTGGTCTTGGTGTTGGGCTTCTTTTGACATCAGTATTGATGCCTATTTACAACGTTGCAGGGGGTATTAGTTAATATTCCTATTTTTCGGCAATAATCTCTTGTGTTTTTGGATTTATTTCATGATATAATTATGGTATTAGAAATATAAGGTCGCGTTTTTGTTTTTACAAAAATAATTATTGAGGAATTAGATTTTACTATGACAAAAAATAAAGGTTTTACGCTTATTGAACTTTTGGTTGTGATTGCAATCATTGGTATCTTGGCGTCAGTCGTGCTCGCGGCGCTTTCAAGTGCTCGTGCAAAGGGTGCAGATGCTGCTGTGAAGTCAAACTTAGCAAACGCTCGTGCGCAAGCTGAATTATTCTACGACAACAACACAAATTCATATACTGGTGTATGTACTGCAGGTGCTGGTACTATCAATACAATGGTGCTTGCCGCTGCGAAGGCTGCTGGTATCCAATCAGTTACAGTAAATGGTACAGGATCAACAACAACTGCAACATGTAATACAAATGGTTCTGCATGGGCCGCAGAATCACCACTCAAGGCAGGCGGTATGTTCTGTGTTGATAGTACTGGTAAATCAGAAGCCGCAACTGGTACGATTGGTGCAGGGTACGCATGTCTCTAATTGTTCTCTTTTTAGTGCATACAAAAGACCACCTTCGGGTGGTTTTTTGTTGCTTGGGTGATATAATAAAAGTGTATTAGTAATCTCATTTTATTCATGAAATATCTTAAAAATATACACATTCGATTTTCGAGAAAAATGCCTTCTTCTCGTGTATCTGGTTTTACCCTCATTGAACTTTTGGTTGTGATTGCACTTATTGCTATCCTGGCAGCTGTTGTACTCGCGGCACTGGGGAATGCTCGAAATAAGGGTACTGATGCAACTATTAAATCAAATCTTTCAGGTACTCATGCACAATCAGAGTTGTATTTTGCTGCAAATGGAAATAGCTATCGGGGTGTTTGTGGTGAGACACCTACGGGGGATGGTACGCAAACCATTCACTCTATGGTTGTTGGTGCTGCACAAGCAGCTGGACTTTCAACAATTACTATTAATGGTACTGGTGATGAAACAAAAGCAACATGTAATGTGTCAGAATCTGGTGATTCATGGGCTGCAGAGGTACCACTAAAAAATAAAGATGTTGGTGGAGAAGGTGCATCAAAGATGTATGCTGTTGATAGTGCTGGTTTTTCTGGTCCAACATCACATTCATTTGGTTCAAATTCTATTATTAGTATTCCTGAAGTAATAAACGAATAATCTATGTATCTTTTTTCTTTTGTTCTTATTTTTTTGTTAGGTACGATTATCGGGAGTTTTTTAAATGTTGTTATTTATCGTTGCAATACTGGTAAATCAATAGCAAAAGGACGATCAATCTGTATGTCGTGTAATCACACGCTACGTTTTTACGAACTTATTCCTGTATTTTCTTTTATTTTTCAAAAAGGAAAATGTCGAAGATGTTCTTCGTCTATATCATTTCAGTATCCGATTGTTGAAATGGTAACTGGTTTTGTTTTTGTATTGTTGGCATTTTATTTCTTACCATTTCTTTGGTTTTCTGTGCCTCTCTATATTGTAAATCTTTCACTTTTTTCCGTGCTGTTTTGTTTCTTAATTATTATTTGTGCGTATGATATACGCCACAAGATTATTCCCGATGTATTTTCGTATTCATTTGCAGGGATCGCATTTGTTACTCTTTTTATAAACCATACGGCACTAGGGAATATGTTTGTTCTTCCGGGTATCGAGGCATTACTTGCAGGTCCACTGTGTGCACTCCCTTTTTATCTTCTTTGGAAAATCTCTGGTGGTCGCTGGATGGGACTTGGTGATGCAAAACTCATGCTTGGTATTGGGTGGATGCTCGGTCTTGGTTCTGGTTTTGTTGCACTCGTCTTTTCATTTTGGATAGGTGCTATCTTTGGTCTTTTACTAATGCTGTACAAGGGGCGTTCGACAACATTAAAAACCGAGATTCCATTTGCTCCATTTCTTATTATCAGTACAACACTTGTCTTCTTCTGTTCTATTTCTCTCTTGTCTTTTATTTTGTTTTTTCAAAGACTGTATTAATTGTCTGGTATGAATACTAAAAAGCACAATACGATATCTTCTCGTGGAATGACACTCGTTGAGCTTGTTGTGGTGCTTTCTATTTTTATTATTGTGTCAGGAATTACTATTTTTGAGTATCAAGGTTTTAGATCATCTGCCTCTCTTCAGAATCTTGCAGATGATATTGCTTTGTCTATTCGCAAAGCACAAAGTTTTGCGATTGGGGTACGAAACACTACAAATGCAAATTTTGATTCAGGGTATGGTGTTCATTTTTCGGTACACCAAAACCAGACAGAACCACGGGCGGGTTCATCAAAATCATTTATTTTGTTTGCTGATATGAATCAAAATAAAACATATGATTTTGATTCATCAAAGACAACATGTTCACTGTCGTCTGTTGAGCCATCTCATGAGTGTGCTGAGGTTGTGACATTAAATGGAGCAGAGGCAGTCACTGGAATATATGTCTATCGATCAGGGGATACTATTGGTGCTACCGACCCACGAATGCTTGATCCATTTGGTTCTCTTGATATTGTGTTTTTGAGGCCAGAAGCAGATGCTTTTTTCTGTTATCGTTCAAACTTTTCATCAAATCCAAGCGATCCATGTGATATTTCTTCATCTTCAGGTGGTGGAATATCTCATGTTCGTATTGAGCTTTCAAATCCAAATATTCCTGTTGTGTATAATGAAGATGGTTCACCAGCTAAAAATTCAGGTTCTCGTACGATAACTGTATGGAATACTGGTCAAATTAGCATTAATTAATATGTCACATTTTTTTACACAAAAAAATAAATCTTTCACTGCGGGGTTTACGCTTGTTGAACTGATGGTTGCAACATCTATCTTTATGATCATTATGGTAATGGCACTTGGGTCACTTGTTATTTCGTCTGATAGTGCAAAAAAAGGACAAGCACTACGTGCAACAATGGATAATGTTAATTTTGCGATGGACACAATGACTCGCTCGATTCGTATGGGAACAGACTATACCTGTGTCGGACTCTCTGGTGTTGTTGGTCTTATCCCCGAAGATTGTCCTTTGGGTGGTACCGCACCAGGTGGTACTGCATTTGCATTTAAACCAGCTCCTCCTCAAACTGCAACTCGAATTATTTATCGATTAGTTGAACGACCAACACTTGTTCTTGGAGATGTTCCAACACGTACTATTCAACGGTGTGATTTTACCGGCGAAGCATCATGTATCGATATTGTTGCACCCGAAGTTGATGTTGAAGAGTTACGTTTTTTTGTAAAAGGATCAGGAACACCAGATACTGGAGATTTTGTTCAGCCAAGTGTCTATATTATGATGAAGGGAACAGTTTCTATTAAGGGGGTACCGACAACCTTCGCGCTTCAGACGATGGCGTCACAACGAACAGCAGAATAATATGCAGAAATTTTATACACAAAAAAATAGAGGATTTACTCTTGTTGAAACAATGGTTGCAATTTTTATTTTGACACTTGCGCTTGGTGCATTGCTTTCCGTTACATCAAATAGTTTTTATTCATCCCGATATGCCAAGAATGAAATTACAGCAACGTATCTATTACAAGAACCGATTGATTTTATTCGAAACGATCGTGATACAATCGCTTTTCAGTCTGTCGAAGATTCTACTGCGACAATTTCTGGGTGGAAGGCATTTTTGGCAAAATACGGATATGTTGAAGGGTCTGGTCCAACATTTTGTTTTGCTCCAGAGGGGTGTTATTTTGAACCCGCACTGTATCCAACACTTCTTTCTATTTTTGCATGTACTCCATCATCATCAGGCACGATTGATGGGTGCCCAATACTAAATTACAATGAGGATGCAACAGCGAGTGGTTACTATACATACCAAACAACAAATACAATTCCATCGTTATTTAGACGAAAGGTACAAATGGCGGTGAATTTAAATAATGTCGATGCGGATGGGCACCCTGAAGAAGTTGATATCAAGGTTACTGTTGAATGGAAAAATGGAAACCTTCTTCGTACTCGTACACTTCAGGCAAGTTTATTGAATTGGCAAGGTGTTATTTCTACCGAAGGTGGTGATGGATCTGGTGGCGGTGGCGGAACCGGCGAGGGAAGCGGTGGTGGGGGTACTCCTGTTGGTGAGGGTGGAGGAGGAGGTGCACCAGATTCTAGTGGTGGTGGAAATGGTAGCCCTACGCCGGATGGTGGCGGAGGGTCATCTGGTCCAAGTGGTTCAGGTTCTCCGTCTGGTGAAGGTCCTTCCTCTGGGAATTAGTATTTATCAATATGACTACACAATATAAAAAAAATAATACACAAAATGATACGCGTGGGTACGCACTCCTTTTTACTATTGTGATTATTAGTATTATTTCAACGATTGCGATGGGTCTCTCAGGAACTGCATACAAACAACTCGTTCTCGCATCTGTATCAAAAGATTCTCAATCCGCATTCTATCAATCAGATACGGCTGTTGAGTGTGCACTTTACGCAAACTTTAAACTTGGTGGACCGACCGAGAGTACAGAACTCTCCGGTGGTACATGGAAGTGTGGCAAGGATAATAGCCCCTTATGGAAAGATATTACATTATACCTAGATACAAATACTGTTTTTGAGGGTTATATGTATGGAAATACAGACCCTGATGCACCAGGTTCAAACCCAACAAAGAATTCTTGTTTTGAATTTGATGTTAATACATCAAATGAGACACTCACAACAATTAGGGCACGTGGGTATAATAGTTGCGACAAGCGTGACCCAAAAACAGTCGAACGTGAGATTGAAGTAAACTATTGATATGGCATCTGATGTAAAAAACCGAATACAAAAACTTCGGGACGAGATTTCTCGTTTGCGTTTTGCGTACCACACCGAAAATGATCCTACGGTTACTGACGATGTCTACGAGTCACTGACGCGTGAGCTTCGCGCACTTGAAGAAGCTCACCCAGAATTCGCTGATTCAAATAGTGCAGTTAATCGTGTTGCAGGTATTCCTCTTCCAAAGTTCCAGAAAGTATCACATGAGGCACGGATGCTTTCACTTAATGATGCATTTTCAAAAGACGAGGTGACAGAATGGGAAACACGCATTAGTAAATTACTTGATACAAAGCATTCATATTTTTGTGAATTGAAACTCGACGGACTCGCACTTTCTCTTATTTACAAAGATGGTGTTCTTGTTCGTGGTGCTACACGCGGGGATGGTTTTGTTGGTGAAGATATTACTGAAAATGTAAACATGATTGAGACAATTCCGCTTACACTTCCCAAGCCATATCCATCGTATGTTGAAGTACGTGGTGAAGCAGTAATGCCAAAGCGTGTCTGGCGTGCACTTAATAAGAAACAAGAGAAAGATG
>JAGOOZ010000021.1 GCA_017992215.1 Minisyncoccota bacterium | reverse complement strand
CCCGTTAGAAGCCGTATATGTTATATTTATGTTTTAGGCACGATGGGAAATAAAATCAATTTTTAATTTTTAAAATAACTAATGTTGGAAATCTAATGATTTCCTGCTTCTAATGGGATGATAGAAACATTAAAACAACAAAAAGATTACGAATTACTCGACGCAGGATCGGGTGAGAAACTCGAACGCTATGGCGAGTATGTTCTTCGTCGTCCTGACCCCGAGGCACTCTGGCAGAAAACACTTTCAAAAGAAGAATGGGACAAGGCACAGTTTCGTTTTGTTCGTAATGGCCCGCATACAAAATGGGAGACACGCGATGAAGTTGCGAAAGAATGGAATATAACATTTGGAGATTTTACGTTTTCTATTCGTCCGACATCATTTAAGCACACAGGACTTTTCCCTGAGCAAATGCTTAATTGGCAGTGGATGGAACAGGTAATTAGTCAGCATAAAGATTCATATCCTGAACCTATCTCTGTGTTAAATCTTTTTGCGTATACTGGCGGAGCGACACTTGCCTGTGCTCGTGCTGGGGCAGAGGTTTGTCATGTTGATGGATCAAAAACTGCAGTTGCATGGGCGCGGGAAAATGCCGAACTCTCTGGACTTAAAGACGCACCCATTCGATGGATTACTGATGATGTGATTGCATTTCTCAAGCGTGAGATTAAACGTGGACGAAAGTACGATGCGATAGTGATGGATCCGCCATCATTTGGTCATGGGCCGAATGATGAACTTTGGAAGATTGAAGAGCATTTTCTTGAATTGATGAAACTTTGTAGTGAAGTACTTTCTGATGACCCACTCTTTGTTCTTATCAATGGGTACACCGCTGGGTATTCACCGATTGCCTATGAGAACACTTTGAAAGATATGATGAATAGAAAAGAAGGGAAGATTGAAATAGGTGAACTCACAATCGCGCAATCAAGTGCTGAGAAACTCCTCCCATGTGGAATCTTTGCGAGATGGGAGAGAGAGGTGAGTAAAAAGTTGTAAAGTTGAAAGTAAACAAGTTAATACGGGGATTTTAGACTATTGACAAATACTATATATTATGATATACTATATAAAGAAGTATAGTTCTTTGAAATTTTGGTTTTTTGATTGTGTTTATTGAGTTTCTTTTGTTTCTTCTCATGGAGATAGAAGTAACTCAATAAATCTATAGCATATTAAACAACCAAATAATGAAAAAATTAATTATCCTCACTGCATCATTTATTTTTGCACTGGCAATTATGTCCTGCAAAAAATCAGGCTGGGAAACGATGACAGAAGACCATTATTATGTATTGGTCAGACCCCTTATTTTCAATGCAAAAGCTCTTGATAACAAACAAAATCCTATTAAGACCGGAGTATGGTATTTGGCAAGACCTACAAGTACAAAAGTTTTTTCCGGCTACTCATCTTCACGTTATCTTGAGTTAGTAAGTATTGAAGAAACCGATTTACTTGTAAAGGGAATGATTGAAGATTGTGTTGCTACAATAGACACTATTTTCTATTCTGAGTTATCAAAAGCAGAAGCCTCAACTGGTTTTAGGGGAATTGAATCAGCAGAATTTATCCTTCTAAAGGAAAATTTTTACCTGGAAGCCAACAATTCCAACCCTTCTGGTGAAGTTATTTTTCGTCTAAAAGCAGATTAATTTTTCTAAATTTTAAAACACTCCCACTATGTAGGGAGTGTTTTTGTATCTATTGACAAAATGGGTATTTATGTGATTTAATACCTTTAAATTAAAATTCAAGACACCAATGAAAAGTAATTATGTACCTACTCTCTTTACAAGGGGAGCAACACTTACCGTACAACCCGAAGGTGAATTCACAATTTCAGAAAAAAGCGTGAATGAATCATGGAAAAAAATTATTGTTCGTGAAAAAGAAAAGAGGAATCCGCCTCCGTGGCTCGATGAAAATATTGAGAAATGGTTTAACGGAATAATAATCCCTGCTATTCTAAATGAATTTACTTTCACTATTCAATGGTTTACCCAAACAGAAACTCACAAGCAAATTATTGCTAAGGCCCGAGCAATGCAAATTAAAACGGTGTACACTTGGCTTGAGGCAAAACGAATTATTGAAAATGTGATTCTTGCTGGTGAAGTGGAAATTCGAGGACGTGGTATTGTTGTGTATTTTGTAATTGAAGGTAATGAAAATTTTTACTACTTTGATGTCTGGCGTAGTAATAACGGCCAGCTTCGATTTTCTGTGAATAGGGTGTTTTTTGGCAAGGTGTTTAGCATGGGTGATGGTGCTTGTTTTAGAACCTGATAGTTTGTATTTTATTTAAAAATTAAACCCTCAATACTTTGTATTGAGGGTTTTTTCTTGCAAAGAGAGGGTGAAAAGGATATTGTGAAATTACAAATGAAAACGAATGGGAAAACTGTATTTGTCGGTGTGTCGGGCGGAGTGGATTCGTCTGTTTCGGCTGCGATTTTGAAAGACCAAGGGTATGATGTCGTTGGGGTTTTTATTCGTACATGGACTCCTGATTTTATCGAATGTACATGGCGGGATGAACGGCGTGATGCGATGCGTGTCTGTGCACTTCTTGGTATTCCATTTCTTGAATGTGACGCAGAGGAAGCGTACAAGAAAGGTGTGGCAGAATATATGATTGAAGAATATAAAAAGGGACGAATTCCGAATCCAGATGTGATGTGTAATCGTGAAGTGAAATTTGGTGTTTTCTGGCAATTTGCGAAAGAACATGGTGCGGATTTTATTGCGACAGGACACTATGCACAAGTAAGCTCAAAGTTAAAAGCAAATACTTTTCTTTTACAAGGGAAAGATGATTCGAAAGACCAGAGTTATTTCTTGTGGACACTGACACAGGAGGATTTAGCGCATACACTTTTTCCTGTGGGACATTTAGAGAAAAGTGAGGTGCGGAAACTCGCAGAGAAATACAAATTGCCAACAGCAACAAAGAAAGATAGTCAGGGTGTGTGTTTCCTTGGTCCTCTCGATATGAAAGATTTTCTCTCGCACTATATAGAACAGAAGAAAGGTGATGTGTTGAATGTTGATGGTGAAGTGATTGGCGAGCACGATGGTGCGGTATTTTTTACTCTTGGTGAACGGCATGGATTTACTATTACAAAGAAAAGCCCAACTGATACACCGTATTATGTTGTAGCGAAAGATATAGAGAAAAATACGATTACTGTTTCAACTTCACCCGAAAATGTCTTTTCCTATTCTCACAAACAGAATTCTCTTCAGAAAGACACAAATAATTCCTTGCTAGGAATTTTCTCTGCTCGTGCCGGTCGCACTGCGCAAGTTCTTTCTGAAGAGAATTCTGTTGTGAGTGTATCTGTTGCAAACTGGATTTCTGGGCTTCCAGAACAAGGAAAGAAATACACTGCGCAGATTCGCTATCACGGGACGCAGTTATCGTGCGGTGTTGAAGTAGGCGAAAACAATCAAGCGACGATTACATTTGATTCATCAATTCTTGTGTCGTCAGGTCAATCAATCGTCGTATATGATGGTGATGTGTGTATGGGTGGTGGCGTAGTGATGTAGTAGTTTGATATACTTATCACATGAATACACTACAACAACTCTTTGATCCACTTACTATTGATTTAGGATTACGACTTCTTGTTGCGCTCGCGCTCGGTATGATGATTGGAATGGAACGTGTCTGGGCGCACAAGACCGCTGGTATGCGTACCTATGCACTCGTAGCGATGGGTTCGGCACTCTTTGTTGTTATCTCAGAACAAGTTGTGAAAATGTATACGCACATGCCAGGGATTAACCCGCTTCACTTGGTATCAAATATTCTCGTCGGCGTTGGATTCATTGGTACGGGGCTCATTGTTACTCGTGATTCGAAATTGATGGGACTTACTTCTGCGACAGGGCTTTGGGTTTCTGCTGGTATCGGAATGGCGGTAGGGTTCAAACTCTTTGGTCTTGCAGTTATTGCGACAGCACTCACACTTTTTATTTTCATCGCATTATGGTTCATCGAGCACCAACTCAAAAAGACTTCATTTTTTAAAGAGATACCAGAGGAAGGGAATTAGAATAGAAATAAGCAATAAAACCCACCCTGTGACAGGGTGGGTTTTATTGCTTGACAAATAGAGTATAAAATGGTACCATTTATCTAAATTTTAATCTTTAATATTATGAAAACAATTCAAAAGGGTCTTATTTTAAAAGCAAGTTTTTTTCTTGTTGTATTACTTTCTCTTGTGTGGCTTGGTGTTGATTGTAAAAATTGGGATAGTATTTCTTTAGGTATTATCCTTACTATTGTTATCTTGGCAAATATTTTTATATTTGCTCTACTAGGTGAACGTTTCGGTCAAGGAGACTACCTTTTGATGGAGAACATTAAAAAGGGAACATGTTTTAAAGTTATTTCATCACTTGAAATTCCAAAAGATCCTGATTTTTTTTATGTTATAGAGTTACAAAATGGAAATTTTTCTATCTTGTCTTTAAAGTGTGAAAAAAAGAAAGAACACCAACTTACTCTTGAAGCGGGTAAGTCCTACTTTATTAATAGTCAAAGTGGTAAGTTGCTTATGGTGTAAAGTTCGTTTACATAGAAAGCCCCGCAAAATCGCGGGGCTTTTTTGTTTTTAGTTTGGCAACAATATATTGAAAAATAGTATCAATAATGGTATCGTACAATTAAACAATTTCAATTACTAATTCTATGAAATCAATAAAAGATGATCTTTTTTATCTACTAACTATTTTCCTTGCTGTAACTTTTTTTGTTTTATGGTTTATTACTGTTGATAGATCAAAGCAGGGTGTTCTTAATGGCCTTACCATTACTCTGCTTATTATGGGTGTTTCTTATTTTTGTATTAATACGGAAAGATGGTTTGGTCGAGAAATATACACTTTAAAAGATTACCTTGAAAAAGGATCCACTGTTAAAATCATTTTATTGTTAGAAATTCCAAGCAAAAAATTAACATACTTCTATGTCATAGAATTACAAAATGGGGAATTTTGTACATTATCCCTGAGGGGCTATGAAATAATACAAGATCCTGATTTTATTTTTCGTGTAGGTGTATCTTATTATTTTGATGGATTAAATGGTGATAGTGTTATTGTTCTTTAGGTATAAATTTATTCTAAAAAAGCCCCGCGATTTTGCGGGGCTTTTTTGTTTTTAGTTTGGCAACAATATATTGAAAAATAGTATCAATAATGGTATCGTACCCTTAAACAATTTTAATCTTTAATATTATGAAAACATCAAAAAATGATCTTTTTTTCATGCTAACCATGTTTCTTGTTGTAACTTTTTTTGTTTTATGGCTTGTCGTTGTTGATAGGTCTCAGCAAGGTATTGTTGATGGTCTTATTATGAGCATACTTATTGGGGTTACTTCTTATTTTTGTTTTTTGGCAGGAAGAGAAGACGCACAAGGAAAACCCCTCTTTAAGGAGGATATCAAAGAGGGAACAGTTATCAGGATTATTTCATCATTAGGAGTTTTAAATAAAAAAACCCCCTTAAATCAATACTACATGATAGAATTACAAAATGGTGAATTTTGTCTTCTGTCTTTAAAAGATCTTGATTTTATCTTTCGTGTAGGCAGGTCCTATTCTATTCATGGCACAACAGGTGATTGGGTTATGGTTGGACAACCTTAATTTATCTAAAAGCCCCGCAAAATCGCGGGGCTTTTTTTATTGCCCATTTTGCGATACTATGGATAAATGAATTCTAATGAAATCCGCCGACGATTCCTTGCTTTCTTTGAGAAACGAGGGCACAAAATAATACCTTCTGCCTCACTTGTACCCGAGAATGACCCTTCGGTTCTTTTCAATACCGCTGGTATGCAACCACTCGTGCCATATCTCCTCGGGCAAGCACACCCGATGGGTTCTCGTATTGCTGACATTCAGAAATGCGTACGAACAGGCGACCTCGATGATATTGGCGACAATCGCCACTTTTCATTTTTTGAAATGATGGGGAACTGGTCTCTTGGGGACTATTTCAAACACGAAGCTATTGGGTGGAGTTATGAATTCCTCACATCAAAAGAAGAAGGTCTCGGACTTGATGCATCTCGTCTGTATGTAACTATTTTTGAAGGTGATGAAAATGCTCCGTTCGATGAAGAATCAAAACAGATTTGGATGAATCTCGGTGTACCTGAGCATCGTATCTATGCACTCCCAGCTGATGATAACTGGTGGAGTCCAGGTGATAACGGTCCGTGTGGTCCGTGCAGTGAGATGTTTTACGATATGACCGAAAGTGGAATTGGTGACCTCTCGAAAGAGGCATTCTTGGAAGCCGTCAAAAAAGAAGATGTCATTGAGATATGGAATGACGTTTTCATGGAATATGAAAAGAAAGATGGAAAGGTGATAGGTAAACTCGCACAGCGAAATGTAGATACTGGCGCTGGTCTTGAACGTATGACTGCAGTAATGCAAGGAAAAAAGACGGCGTATGAGACGGATTTGTTGAAACCTATTATTGATCTTATTAAAAATCAATACCCTGATAATTTTACTGAAATAAATGCAAGAATAATAACTGATCACATAAGAACTTCTATTATGTTGATTTGTGATGGTGTGTTGCCAGATAATAAAGATCAAGGCTATGTTCTTCGTCGTTTAATTAGAAGAGCTAGTGTAAAAATGAGAAGTATTATAAATGATGAATTATTTGCAGGTACTGAAGCTTCTGTTTTCTATCATATTATTAAAAAGATTTTTGAGATATATAAAAACTCAGGTTATTTGAGTAAATCTGAAGATGCTGTTTATAAAATTATATCCGAAGAAGAGTTAAAGTTTAGAAAAACACTAGAACAAGGTCTTAAAGAATTCGAAAAAGGTATAGACCCATTTATTCTTGCTACTACATACGGTTTCCCGATTGAACTCACTCTTGAATTAGCAAAAGAAAAAGGTATCGAAGTTAATCTTGAAGATTTTCATACAAAAATGGCGGAACATCAGAAACTTTCTCAAACTGCATCCGCAGGGATGTTTAAAGGTGGGCTTGCGAATCATAATGAAAAGACAATCAAACTTCACACCGCACACCACTTGCTCCTTGCGGGACTACAAGCAATAGTTAGCCCTGAAATCAAACAGCGGGGAAGTAATATTACCGAAGAGAGACTTCGTATTGATTTCGTCTGCGACCATAAACTCACTGATGAAGAAAAAAAGAAAGTAGAGGATTGGGTAAATGATAAAATTATACAGAAGCTTATCGTCGCTCGTCGAGAAATGCCACGCGAAGAAGCCGAGAAGATAGGCGCACAGATGGAATTCGGTGCAAAATATCCTGATATGGTTTCTGTCTATGTGATTGAAGATGAGAATGGTAACGCAATCTCAAAAGAATTTTGTGGAGGTCCTCACGTTTCAAATACAAGCGAACTCGGACATTTCAAAATACAAAAAGAAGAAGCAGTTGCACAAGGTATCCGTCGCGTTAAAGCGGTGTTGGAGTAGTAATTAGCTCTCAGCAACTAGTAGAAAAAGATAGTCGCTCCTATGAATGATCTCCCGAAGGGAGACAAACAAATATAATCTATAGTATAATAAAAACATACTATGGGGATATTTTCATCTACGAAGAAAGAAAAAATAATTGCTATTTTTGATATTGGCTCTGGCTCTATCGGAGGAGCTATTGTCCGTATTCCTATACAGGCTCAATCAATACCTACAATCCTTGCTTCTGTTCGAACTGATTTTGTTTTTCGGAAAGATTTAGATTTTGATGTATTTTTCAATGATATGATACGAGCACTCGATACGACTGCGCGTCTTTTACACAAAAAAGGTGCTGGTGCTCCCGAA
>JAGOOZ010000003.1 GCA_017992215.1 Minisyncoccota bacterium | reverse complement strand
CAGGAAGTCCATACACCCCAAGGTCGAGTGTTGTGTTTTTTGCCATTGAGTAGACACTAAGACGAGGGCCATTTGTTGTGGTTGTATTATAGATAAGATATGATGCATCTCTGTTTGTGTGGGTGGTAAGCCCAGGGATACCAGAAAGGATTTTTGTAAGAACACCTGTTTTTGTATTGAGACCCCAGAGGCTTCCCTCTACTCTCCATGATGGTTTTGTTGTAAGAAAAATTGTTCCTTGTGTTGGCCATTCTGAAGTCCACTCTGAAAATGGAGATGTCCAAAGCTGACTTGTTTTTGTTTCTGTGATTGATTTTATAATTCCACGAACACCAACAGTATCTTTTACAATATAAAAGATACTGTTATTTTCTGGTGAAAAATTAACAGAGATAATATTATCAGGGAGAAACTCACCCTTTTCTCCACCAAGTGTTGCAATAAAGCTGTTTATTGTTGTCCTGTCTTCGGTATCGATATATCGATACATAACAGTTTGCCCATTGTTCCCAAAAAGTACTTCTTGTACGCCAGGGATAGATGCGTTTGAAATAACACCCTGTTTTTTTGTATCAAGATATATCTGATGAATATATCCCGTTGCTCTTTCTACATACCTAAGTGAAGGAACGATTTCGTATTGTTCTGCTGTTGGATCTTCTGTTTTGATTTGTCTTGTGTCTTCGAGATATGTCATACCTGCTATCTGAAAATCTGTTATTTGTGAAAAAGAAGGTTCTGTTGTTTGTGTTCCCGTAAGAGAGTCTATTGTTCGGTTGATAATACCAGAGAGTGTACCTTCTTGTTCGCCCGAGAGGCTTTCGAACTGTCTATAGGTTGAGGTGTCTGTATCCTGTGGACCCGCTACTTTTTTTGTTGTTACAAGACGAGACATCAAAAAAATACCTATTCCGAGAAGACTAAAAACGATTATAAATATGACGAGTGTTTTTCGTTGCATTGCTTTCTTTAGTATACACGATTAATCCCCTGTCGTTGACCAGTGCCAGTTTTCTGCCTTAAGATTTTTTAGTCCAAAATTACTTGCGTTTTTACTGAGCCAATCGAAGCATTTTCGTGTACTTGTGTTTATCTGGAAGCGATTTTTCTTTCCTGTTCCTATGTTTATGAGTTTTCCTTCACAAGCGAGGTCAAAAGCCAGACCACTTTCGTGCATTGATGTTCCCGGAGGTGCTGTTTGCGGGTTGCAAACAGCTTTTTTGTTGTATATATTCATGCTTCCTCCGCAGTTTTTTGCGCGAAGTGCTTCTTGTTTTGCTCGTGTTCTAAATCCCCCACCAGATATTTGTATCCCCTCTGCCCATGCTTTATTGATCATGTCTTTAATTCTTGGTGCAATACTATTACACGCATAAAGGATACCACCCTTTGTTGAGATTTTAGAAATACCCTCAGGGCATCCAGCAATAGCTCCCTTTTGTATTGTTATATTGGGGTCGTCTTTGATGATAGGTTCTTCATCAAGTTCTACAACCACTTCATCTATTTGAATTCCACGTGATCCGGTCAGGGCGGGGTCGATGGTGTTGAGAAGTGCCCATGCTCCAAGTGCGAGGAGAAGCCCACCAATTGCAGAGAGAATACTACTTTTTGCTTCTGTTTTACCAAAGACAGACTCATCTCCCATATATGAGACAGAGTGAATGACTATCATTATTACCGCAAGTGCTCCTGCAAGGCCAATTGCTATTTTAAAAAAAATATTGATATATGTTCCCACATTTCCCTTGGTGCAGTTTGGATTCGAGGTTCCCTCCCCATTTTCAATACACTCAAGACCCCCAATTGGAGCAAGGAGTGTGTAGGTGTCCTTGCTCACGCTTTGGTTTACCGCATCTGCGTCAATGGTCGTACTCGTATTTCCATTTGGTGTTATTTGAATAAAAGATGGGTTTGTGTCACAAATACCATCACATTCATAAAAAAGATCATTCGGGTTTTTGTATGAATTAAAAATGAGTTCATTTGCATTGTCTCGTATGTAGAAAAAAAGATGACAATCATATCCAATCGTTTCACACTCTTCTTCTCCTAGGTTGATACTGATTGTAAAATTATCAGACGGAACAATAAATGGCTTTCTGTAGAGCCCTGTAAGTTCATCATCGCATTCAAGAATGCCGCACAAGTCTGATTCAAAAACACTAAAGTTAAGTGTTGTGTTTACGCATCCAATGGTTTTAATAACCATGTTTGCTGTTGTTCGTCCTTCTTTGAACCAGTTGTCGTCCATATCCCCTGAAGGGCTCCATTTTCCAGAAAGAACCTTACATGCTTCTGTCGCCGCCTCAGTAGGTGTATTTATGCCAAGAGGAGACAAGAGAACTATTATGAATGAAAGTGTAAGAAGTATTTTTTTCATATATTTATAGCGTTAGTCTGATTGTTCCCTGTATTTTTTGGTAGAGTGACGATACTCCATCAATAATAACAGAAATAGTTGCATACCCACCCTTTTCTGTGGGTCTGATAGTTAATTCTTTTTTGTAGAGTGGTGTTTCTATTCGTTCCCCGTTGATTTTCCACTGGTATGTATAGGTAGTTGTTTTGTTTTTTAGATTAAGAAAATAAGGTTCTGCAACAATGGTGATTTCATCACTCAGGACCGGTGTCTCAAATGGAAGGATTTCTGAATAGCGAATTCCCGTCTCTTCATTTTTTTGATAAAAATAAAGTTCTGGTTGAACAATAGGAATTCGTATTGATTTTGTTGCGGTGTATGTATTGTCAATTGAGGTTACGTCGACTGATATTTTTTCTTGTGTTTCAATAATGTCGTTTTTAAACGAAAAGACATTTTTTTTATATCCAGATGCACTTGATTGGGTCGTATCATTTTTCTTCCAGGTGTATGAAATATTACCAAGTCGAGCCTGTCCGAGTTTGGTACTTGGAATCGCTGTTACTCGTACGGTGGATTCTTGAGTTGGAAGTGCTTTTCCTTTGTAAAATGGTGGAGTATAACTATCAACAGCCTCCCAGAGGAGTTCGACGTCAGAAGGTGTAATGGCGAGTTGTTTGGTGATAGGTTCTGGTATTCCGTTAATCACAATTTGTATACCTATATCTGAGGGTATATCGGGGCCGTCTGTTTTAAATGTATATGATGTTTTACCAAATCCAGTAAGTACAACAATGCCACTCTTTGTCCATTCTATTTGTGCAGTGTTGAGATTTGTCGCATAACTAGAGAGGGTGATTGTGACGTCTTGGTATGATTGTGGAGCAGATGGTGATACTTGTACGATAATATCATCTTCTTGTATATCAATAGCAGCATGTGTATATGATGAAATACAAAAACAAATGATTCCTAGAATCACAGGGAATGCTATTTTTGTACGGAGAATACTCACTCCTCTATTATATGATAACTCGGTGTGCTAAACAATACGGTTACTGGTTGGTGGTGATCTCTTCTCTCGCTTTTTTAATTGCGAGGATCTGTGAGGGGTCAGAAGTAATAATCTGGTCTTCTGTATAAGAAGCAACTGTTTTAATCGCGACGTGCTTAAGCCCCACAAAGAATATTCCCTCCCCGACGTTTGCCTCAAGAAGAAGGTATTTTTCTTCGTCTGTGAGATTAAAGGTTTTTTGGAGTGTATCAACAGTTGATGGGGATTGCTTGAGGAGGAGTTGAATAGATGAGTTGGTCACAATCGGTATACCATAGGTGCTTTTCATAAAGTCTCCGACGTCTTGTGTGATAGTCGCAAGGCCAAGGTAATATTTTCGCCCTCGCTTTGCAATTGAATAAAGGAATGACGCAGTATCGTCTGATTTCATCATCCACCACGCTTCATCGACAACAAGAAGGCGTTTTTTGATGTTTTTTCGGACTGCGTTCCAGATGTAGTGTGTCACTATATACATAGCGACAGGCTTGAGTTCGTCTTCCATGTCTCGAACAGAAAACACAACAAACTTACGATTGATATCGACATTAGAAGGTTGATTGAGGAATGATGCCCATGATCCACGGGTGTATTTTGCGAGACGTTGAATAATTGACTCACTTCCCTCCATGCCGGCAAGTACCATTTCAAAGTCAGTGAGAAGTGGTGGCTCAATGTTGGCAAAGTTTGAATCAGCAGTAATATCTTTCATTGCGTAGGTTTCAGTAATAGCTCGGTCAATAATAGAATCCTCTTCAGGTGTTAATCCTCCAAGCATAATACGGAAAAGCCCCACAAGGTTGATGGTATTTGCCCGGAGAACATCAGCACCTGTCTCATCGGCACTTGGAATTGGGAGGTCAAAAGGATTGATGTGGTGATCAGAAGAAAGAGCAATGTTGAAATATCGGCCACCCATTGCCTCTGCCAAGTATTCATATTCTCGTTCAGGGTCAATCACTATCACTTCTGTATCAAACATAAGCGTGCGAATCACTTCGAGCTTTGTTGCGTATGATTTACCAGCACCTGATGTTGCAAAAGTGATTGAATTGTAGTTTGGAAGAGAAAAACGGTCAAACATAATTAAACTTGAGTTATGTCTGTTTACTCCATAGAGAACCCCCTTGTCTGAAGTAAGGTCAAATGAAACAAATGGAAAGAGACTTGAAAGTGGTTCAGTGTTGAGTTTTTGGTGAATACCAAGAGTGTCTGTTCCAAGTGGAATGACACTTTTAAATGCTTCATCTTGCTGGAAAAGAGCTGGTTTGAGGTATACAAGCTTTGATTCAAGAAGTGATTTTATCTCACTTTCTACTTTGAAAATCTCGCTGTCATTATCTGCATAGACTGTGATGTACAGGCCAACATTAAACATCTTTTCTTGTGCTTGCATGAGGCTATCTCGAAGATTCTCAAGGTCTCTGTATGCAGTATCAAGCATTGGGTCACGAACAAGACCTTTTGATTCACGAATTGAAATCTGACTTTGTACTTCAGCAACCTTTTTTTGAAATGAACGAAGGATATCTGCTGTTTCTATTGGATGAATAAAAATTGAAACATCAAACACTTTATCGAGATTGATAATAGGAGAGAACCAATTATCAGTAAGATATCGAGGGTATGAGATAACAAAAAAGGTTCGAGTTATTTTATCTCCGAGGTTAAGTGATTTTGGTGTGATTTGAAGCGCAGACGGTGCAATAATATCTTGGAGTTCAAGTGTTGCTGCTTTGTATATTTCAGTTGGAAGAACAGGTAAAACACCAGACGTCTTTGTGTCTTTTTCTGAGGTGCTCTTTTTGAAGAATGATGAAAAAATACTCATAATTGAATCCCCTGGCTGATATCACCTGGGTTAAATGTTTTATAAAAAAGTTCAACAACTTCTTCGGTGTTTAATTGTGAGCTACGAATCCCCAACCCGCCGAGGCCACTTGTGATGACATTTATTCGCTGGTCAAGCTGAGATCTCTTTTCTTCAAAAGCAACCGTATCCTCACCTTGTTTTGATGAGGATGCTTTTTTTTGCCCCCTATCGAGAAGTGTTTCAATGATACTTCCACTTGAACGTATGAGAGCAGGGCTATATGGAACAACAACAAAAAAACTTTTCGTCATAATATTTACTTGGTCTGTAAATGTTTGTATGAAGTTGATGTATTCTCGGGTTTGGATTTTAATCAAGGGTTCTGTTTGTTCTTTTATCCTGTCTTCAAGCATCATGAGGTATGGTCTGATATCATGTCTTCGTGATTGCATGACGATTTGTGTTGGGAAATCAAGTCCATTCAAGAAATTCTGGAATTGATTAATAATTGCCATTTGTTCATCTGAGGATTTGAGGGACAGGTTTATTGATGATGCGATAAGTACCGCACGAAGACCACCATCTTTGAGTATGATGACTCCATCTCGAACTTCTTTGATTGAAACAAATTCTTGTGCGGCACGAGCGTTCAAGGCCATAATAATTTTAGTATATCACAATTAATTATTGAATATTTGTGTTTGAGGTGTCTTTTGTTTCTACGTCGAGACTCCATGCAAGGTCTGAGAGTTTATTTCCAGACATTCGCGGGAGATTGATTGTCTGTTCTTTTTCGGGCTCTTCTTTTTTGAGGCTTGGTTTTACGAGTCGCTGTTTCCATACATAGAGTTTGTTTGTGATTGCATACGTAATACTTGCTTGAAGATAATAGATAAAAGGCTGATTGTTTATCTTGTAGAATGCGAGTGCTAGTACAAGAATAACAATAGGGAGCATAAGAAAAATACCTATCCAAAGTGGAAGTAGTTTGTAGATAACAAAAACCATACCTCCCCCACCTGCAAGGTATGCAAATTGGCGAAACGTAAGTGGGCCAAACAGTTTATCTTCGATATCGATAAATTGTGGAACCTTGAATTGCATGAGTATATTGTATCACAAAAGATTAACCGATTGGTTCTCGATACACATCGGGTGTCATTTTTGGTATTGAGTAATCGCTGTCTTTTTTTGTTGTAGTGATGATGCCCTCCATTTTCTCTTGAGCAAGAGACCGTGTTTTTTGTGGGTTTTCTATTCCGTCGAGGACATTTTTTCGGACTGCGTTACTTGCATAGAGATGCTCAGTATCTTCTTGTTCTTTTTTTTCAACAACAGCAATGCCTGATTCTGAGAATGATCCCTTGTCGTTGTCGAATCCTCCCTGTGATGTATCTTTATCTATTGATTCAACCATTTCAATTCCAGCAGTAGCAAGAACACTTGATTGTGTTTTATATGGTGGTACGGGGATAGACGGAGTTGTGTGTGTCTGTATGTATGTTCTCATCGGAGCGAGAATCATATCGTTAATACTACGAAGAACAAGACGGGCTTTTTCTGGGGGGAGAATATCGGCTATCGTTTGTTCAAAAATGCGTGAGGGCATAGTTCCCTTGAGGTAGAGTATAGTTGCATCTTCTATTTTTTTCATATCAGCAAGAGATACTACTTGTTCTTGTCCGATGCGAGCAAGTTTTGCCCCGTAGTCTGATTCTTTGAGTGCTTGTGTTGTTGCTTCACTGAGAGAGAGTTGCTCGGTGGGAGTATTTGTAGTCTCACGAGGTCCTGCGGTGTATTCATTGTGTGCAGTAAGGAGGTCTTGTGCTACAGGATTTGTGATTCGACTTTCTATCTCAGCAAGTATTTTTTCTGAAATATCTTTTGGTCGAGCGAGTTCTTTTTCAAGTGTTGTTCTATATTCAGTAATAGAAATAATACCAAGAAGCACAAGGGTTGTTTCTGTTCCAAGGTGTACTATTTGTGCCTCGTTGAGAGCGTATTTTTGTGCAATCTCAGTGAGTGTAGTTGCCCACTCCATAGAACTAAATACCTGCTGCGCATTTGGCGAAAGTGCTTTGTATCTATCTTGTATGAGTTGTTGTAATTGTGTTTTGTCCATAATGTGTATTAGTGATGTGCTCCACCTCCATGATCATCGCCTCCTTTTTTCTTTTCTCCTCCTTTTACTTTTACATCAATCTGTATTTGCTTGAGTGCTTCAGCAAGGGATGTTGTTAATTCTTTAATAAAATCTTTTTGTGCAGTACCCATGTCAAAGCCAATGTTTTTAATTGCACCCCTAATTTGTCCACTTGAGAACGAAGTAAATCCAGTAAGTGCTCGTGTTGCAAAACTTTCTCTTTTGTCTTGTGTGAGAGATGAGAGATTTCGAGGATCCCAACTTCCCGTGTTGGCTTGAGAGATTGCTCTGTCGATTGGAGAAACGGTTTTTTCTGCCTCTTGTTTCTCTGCATCGAATTTTGCTTGAACTTGGATATCAATGTTTGGAGAAATAACATCTTTTGAATAATTGTTTGAAAGATTCTTTTCGATAATAGCTTCGTCTCTTTTTGAGAGTGATCCTGTTACACCTGATGCTGTCCTGTATTTTGATTCTTCAGCTAGGTAGTGTTTCTTTTTGTAATCAACCTCACTTTCAACACCAGCCACCCTGCCTTCCCTTATGTCTTTTGTAAGGTCTTCTTTTTTGCCTTTCTTAAATTCAGCAAGAACTTTGTCCATCTGAGGAGCAGAGAGTCGTGACCATGAAACATCTCCAAATCCAGCTTTTTTCTTTGCGTCATCGATGGTGTGACGAGCGTGGTCTGTTTTCTCAACACCCTTTTGTTTTTCATTGAGAATTTTACCAACACCGCTTGTCACTGTTGTCTTACCACCTGTGGTTGTTGTTTTGCCAAAAATCTTATTTGCTCCAAGTCCTGCTCCGATTCCACCAAAGACTTTTTGTGGAATACTCATTGTGCTTCGTTTTGCTGGGTCAGCAAAACGCTGAGAGAGTGTCTCCCCTCGTGACGCACGAGCCATAACACCACCGACACCACGGCCCGCTGCTGCAATACCACCGGTCGCTGCCACCATGGCGACACCACCAAGTGCTGAGATACCACCCGTAACAGCTTTTCCTATTGTGCCAGAGTATTCTGTTGCGAGTTTTTTTGCGGTGAGAAGTAATATCATGATAAATATAAAAGGAATCATGATAGCCATTACCCATTCGATACCAGTGAGGTTCTCGATGTCGATAAAGTTAAACCCTTCTTTTACAAATCGCAAAATAAGATAGAGGAAGAAGATGAAAATAGGAGCAAGGACAGAAAGGTTAAAGAGTTCTTCCCACCACTGTGTCCACCCGATAATTGGTTTATTTCTCATTGAGGGTACTGTGTAACTAAAGAAAGCAAGTGGAGCAAAAATCATCACGAACCAAAGTCCAATAACACGAGAGATAAAAATAAGTCCGACAGAGAGAAATGTGATCATACCAACAATGTTGATAATAATCGCAAGAATCGTTACGAGTATAAATGTTCCCGCACTAAGAGATTCAGCACCCCCACCTGTTGCGGTATTTGCATTCCCCGCTGTTTTAATATCAGAAACTTTATCTGCGTTAAGGATAAGGTTTTGAGGGTTGATACCATTTACGAGAGCTGCTGAAAGTGGTATTTCTCCTGACGCTCCTTTTTCTATTGTTGCTTCGGTGACACCGTTTGCCCCACCTTTGGTAATGGTAATTGCATCATCATTGTAAAATACCCGAGCAAGAATATTTGAGGTATCAACGATAATTTGTGTTGCAAAAAGGCTAAAGTTGATAAGAATACCAATCACAATGACGTTTTTAATCGTTTCTTTTGTTTTTACGCCATGCGTCCCGACAATTGTCTGAAAAGCAACAAAGAGAAGAACAAAGATGAAAAACATATTAACGACATCTCGGAGAAGTGCCCATCCTTGGGTAATAAAAGGTACTCGATACGAAGCGTCATTGATAGAGTAGGCAAAAGTAAAATCAAAAAACATACCAGTAAGAGCAAAAAGGTATGATGTTGGAACAAATAAAAGATAGTAGATAACCTGAGCGATACAACCAGAGATAGAACCAAAGCCACATGATGGGAGTTGTGTTGGAGGGGTCGGTTCTTGATTTTGTCTTTCTTCTGAAAGGGCGGTGTTGAATCTATCAAGGTTGGCATCACCTCCCCCGTTTCCGTCGAGGGCGTATACAGTACGAGTGCTAAATTGTGCAGTCCCTAGATTAAACGCAACAGGCGCGAAAACAGTCGCGATGAGTATGAGCGAGAGAATAAATGAAGATACGTTTTTCACATATATAGTATACCAATTTTTTTTGATAAAATCCTATACTATAATTGTCATTTTTCTGTGTATTACCAAATACCGAGCATTTTCTCGAGCAACATGAAGTGTTTTGTCATTGATTTTGAATCTTTGACTGCCTCGAGCATTTTTACTTGCTGGTCTCGTGCGTGTGTATAGAGTCGTATCTGGCTCTGTTTCTTTGCTGTCGCTATTTTTGCATTCCAATATGCGACAACCTGCTGTTGTTTCTGTATTATTTTTTGCTGACTCTTGGTGACGTAATCAAACTCGCTGACATATGTTCCCGCGTCGTATACTGTTGTACCAATTGGTGGATAGTATGGATTTGTTCGTACTTGACGTGGGCCAGTGTATTCTTTTGTTGCGTCCGCTGAAAGACGAGCCTTACCCCCGTCGGTATTGGGGTATTGTTCGGCAACGCATCTATTGGTGAGACTTTCTACTTCTCTTACGAGTTCAATATATCCAATTCGTGCACGAGTTTCAGCGAGAACATCATCTTCTGTCTTCAGAAGTGGTGCAACTCGATAAAATTGACGGAGAAGTGTATCAAGTTCTTTTTGTTCTGTTGCGGTAAATACAAGAGGGTTGTCATCGACGACCTTACATTTATTATCTTCAGTTGTAACAGTTTTAACTCGGGCTTCGTTATTTTCATTTGGATTGTAGGTACTCTCGTCGGTGCTATCAAAATCAGTATGACAACTCGGATCGAGTGTATCAATGGTCGTATCTCCATCGTTATCAATACCATCTCTACATTGTGCGAGTGTTGAACGGAACCCAGTAATAATCACATCAACCTCTGCTGTTTCTGAAAGCGTGCCATTTGTACAGCTTACCGAAAAAGATTTTGGTGAAGATACGGATACGGTGACTTCACCTGTTGTTGCTACTTTTTTATTATTCCATCCGAGTGTACAGGATTGTGCATTGGAATTACTGACCCACGAGAGTACAACAGGGCCACTCTCATCAAGCACACTTGGTCGTGCACGGATTGATACATCGAGTGCTGCTCCTCCGATAACAGTTACTCCCGCTTGAGCACTTACTGTTGTTACTCCGTTAGTACATGCGATACTAAATACTTTTGATTTTGAAAGAGAGAGTTCATTTGAAGTACCACTCGTTTCTGTTGTTTTCTTATTTGTCCAACTTGGAATACACGAAGTAACATTGTCCCCTCTCCACGTCAGTTTGAATTTACCACCACCATCGGTGAGTATTTGTGGATTTGCACTGAGTGATACGATTGGCTGTTTACCGACAGGGTTTGGAATCGGTTTAAAAAGAGGAATACCCCCTTCTTCTGTTTGTATCTCTTCTTCTTGTGTTGGTGTTTCTTGTTGGTTTATCACATCAACAGGTTTCTTCCGAGAAGATCCAAGGAGTGGAAAGAAAGATTTGTCTTCAACAGAATCACCTTTTGTTCCAAAAATTTGAGCTCTGTTTGTATAAAGAAAATACGCACCAACAAGTAATACACAAACAGCAATCACGGTGATGATGAGTGCCTTACTTCGTTTTGGGTTGTGGTTGATTGAATCCATTGTATGTTATTGTGCTACGCCATTAATAACTCCTGTGTTTGGTGTTCCTGTTACCCCACCACCAGTTACGCCATCAAATATTCCATTCCATGTGTCATCGCTTGTGTTTGTATTGAATCCATCGAGTGTCGTTCTCTTTGTTCCGTCTGAGAGATACGTTATCGTTTCATTTGCGAGACATTCGATTGGAATAGGTGCTCCTACTTGTCGTGCTCTGCGTGCTTGAGCGGCTTTGATGATTTTATCGACACGCTCTTTGATGATATTGAGTTTGTATATATTTGAAACACCTTCATCGATAAGGTCTCGGTAGTCTTTGTCTGCTTGTTCTATGTTGAGGTCGTATATTCTAATATTTTTAGTAATTGCTATTCCAGAAAGTGACATTGGAAGGTATGCTGGGTTTTTTGTTGCGTTTTCAGTTACGGGGTCGATAAGAAGTTCTGTGGTCATAGGACTTCCCTGTCCATAGACAGCATCAATCGCTTCTTTGTATTGACCAAGAATACTAATCATACCATCGATGGTAATTGCCTTTTGTTCTTCAAGGATTCCTTGTGCTTCAGCAAATGCTTGTTGAAATGCAATATCTGATGCACTTGGTCCACTATTTCCACCAAAAATACTTCCAACAATATCACCAACGATGTCACCCGTAAAGCCGCTACTACCACCACCAAACGCATTGCTTTTAAATGAAGTCATGAATGCTGAGGCGAATTGGTTGGGATCAATACTAAAATAGGTCTCAAATAGGTTTTCAAACTTTGTGGGGCTTAATTGTTTCCATGGTTTTGTTCCGAAGTATAGTGTTTTGTATTGACCTGGTGCAGGGGCAACAATTTGAAGTGTGTTTGGATCAAGTGAAATACCACCAATATATCCAGCGAGTGCTTCTCCTGCGAGTTCGGCACTTTCATACCAGCTTGGATTTGGACCAGGAATACAATAATCAAGAGCACCAATAGCTGGCATGATTTTAGGAAGTTCTTTTTGTGATGCTTTTACTGCTTTAATGTAATCGTGTTGAATCTGAATAACGCCCTTTTTGTCGATTACCTGTATTTTCTTGCCTGTTTTTGCGTTTTTGAATCCTGATTTTGCATTTACCCCATTGATATATTTTGCAGATATCCATGATTCACCATCAAAAAACACAGCATCACCACGACCCCAACAGTTTGAGGTACCACCACCTGCATATTGCACAGGGAAACACTCAGCGGGTTCACTGAGTTCTGTATTCCCTGCTACTGAAACAATATAATATGTATTTTTAGTTCCTACACCAGCAACAAGTTCTGGCTTGTTGTTTTTTGCATCCCATGGTCCAAGATTTTCTGCTTCTGTTCTGATATAACTATTGCCAAGGTTTTTTGTGAGGTCAAATGTATCATCGCTATCACTCCACCCCTCTCCTTTTTGTACAGAAAGTATGGTGTCTTCATCTGTCCACCCTGCACCACCAGATCCAAATGATGAAAGTCCTACGAGTCCTTGAAGTCCAAGTTGGTTCAAAAGACGACTAAATACACCACCAAGAGATTCATTTACTCCGTCAGCAAGTTCGAGTTGTCGAATTGGAGATGTGAGCGCAGTCACAACTTGTTCTGCTATCACACTTCCTGGAGTGATTGTTTCGTATGTTTTACAAGCACCATTTCCTGTTGTGTATGCACCTTGTGCCCCACCGATAGCTCCTGTTGGGTTTGATGGAGTTGGGTATAATTCAACACATCGCTTCTGCGAGAGAAAGCCATTGTTTTGATTGAGTTCGTCTTTTTGGTTTTGGATTTTTTCGGCTGATTGTTCTGCTGTGTATTGACTTGCAAGCATTGTAAAACCAAGAGGATTATTTTGTGGCTTTTGAGTGAGCGCAAGCCAGCCATTCCAACCACCCACAGAAAAGTCTCTTGAGTATTCATCAAGAGATGATCCGCCAGAGAGTGATTGCCTGAGGTCTGATTTAAGTGATTCTTCTACGTTGTTTTCTGCTTTTGTTGCGGAAACTGCTGATCGGGCAAATGTTTTCCCAAACGGGTAATCAGTGCTATTTCCTTGTCCACCATAGAGTTTTGCTGATTGAAGAACTTCTTTGTTTGAAATGTCTTGATAAAATGCACTTGGATTTCGAACAAAGAGAGGGTCACCATCGTATCCTTTTGCTGTCCAGTTGAGTGTTTTTTGTGTAATGTCTGAAAGTTGTTTTTTTGCGAGTTGATACCCAATACCATCGATACACTCAGCTAGAAATTTCTGATCCTCTGTCGCACGAAGTATTGTCTTGAGAGAGTCCCCTACATCCCTGTCTGTTGTTGTGACATTATCACCAATTGAATCTCTGGATGATTCTGAGATATCAATGAGTTTATCAGGGCTTGTCGTAAGAATACTTCCAATTGATTTTTGGATTTTATTTGTAATATTGGTACAACCAGGAACTGAGGTAAACATGCTCGAGTTTGTAATCGTATCGAGTGTTGGTTTGTAGGATGTATTTGTTGTCCAGTTGTTTGTACGAGGGTTTATAACCTCTGTTGCAGCAGAAGCATCATATACGAACGAAAACAATGAAAATGAAACTAGGGTTGCTCTGAGTATTTTTTTTGTGGGTGATAACGAATTCATAGTGAATGGTTATTTTAGTATACCATTTCTTTCAAAAAAAGTTTTCATTGTTTCAAGATTTGCAATGATTCCATCAGTGTATTTTTTGTAATTTACAATACCACGCATGCCTGCGAGTTGGTCGTCCATGAGTTTTCCTATTTCATCAATAGACAGGCCTGTTTTGTAATAATTATTTGCGAGTGCGACAGTTGTCACTGCTAGTGATGTCGGGGTTGGGATTTTTATGAGTTCTTCTGCAAATGCCTTGTATTCTCGGCCTACAGTGATTGCAGCGTAGAGGGCCTTAGGGTCGTTATGGTCAATCGCTTGAGAGATAAAACCCAATTCATTGCCAATATCTTTTGTGCTGTAGGCTACGGCAAGTTTTGTGAATGCAGTATGGTATGCACGGATTGATGCAGGGGTTGTTGTATTTGTTTTTATTGAGTCTTTTGTGTAAATATCAGGAATTGGTTCTGCGACGGCTTGTTTACCGATAGAGTCTGCTATTTCAGCAATAGCTTCATCGGTAAGGTTCCCTGTTTGCGTGAGTGATGTTACAAGTACAAAAAATTCACGAGCCATTTTTTCATTTTCGGTGATAGGTTCTTGGTTTTCAGCGTTTAGAGAGCCCAGGGCTTCCTTTTTTGCAAGAATAACTTTTTTATTGGCATCTCCGTGTTTTGTCGGATCAAGACCCCAGAGTCGTTCCTCCCAATCTGCAATACCATTTTTATTTGAATCTTGTTCAACAAGCTCTTTTATGAGTATTTTTGAATCACCTGACCCCCAGATTGAACGAATAATAAATCTTCCAAGGTGGTATACACCAAAAAGACCAACAACAATAACCACGATGATAATACTTCGTGCAATAAAATGATCACTAGGAAGATATTTTCGAGGGATATGCATAACTATCGTGAGACGTTGTAATTAGGTGTTGTTCGTAATACGGGTATATAGACAGGACCTGCTGGTGTTGGGATATAACACGTATTCATATCTGGCGTTAGGTTTTGTCTGCCGAGAATTTGTTTCATTGGTTGAGGGCTTTTTTGTGCATCTGTAGTGTATGTAGGGATTGCACTGTAGACATTTTGAGCAAGTTTTTGAGCGCTATTTTGATTTAACTGACCAGCACTTCCGAGTGTTCGAAGGGCACTGTTCGCATTGCTATTTAAAAGCATAAGCGTACCAACACCATTGCATGTAATACCAGGGATTGGTGCGAGATATACTCGTCCACCAAATGATTTTGTAAGTCCGTACGATGCAGCAAAAACATTGACAGGTGAAAATGCAAAAAGAAAAACACTCATACCTAAAAACAGAAAAGTAGATATATGTTTCATGTATAAAGTATACAATTTTTGTGTAGAATAGCCTAGATTGCACGCGCAAGAAGTATCCACGTAGTGAACGGAACATCTTCTGCTCGTATCTTTTCATCAAGCGAGAGTTCCTTGAATACACTATCAATACGAGCAAGAGGGGCTATTTCTTCAAGGTTTTTCCGGAGAACTTTGCGTTTATGTGAGAAACCAGCCTTGATAACATCAAAAAAGTGACCCTCTTCTTTTTTTGTTTTGAAATGATGCATTCCTATACCAGTAATTGCAATGATAGCAGAATCAACTTTTGGGGCTGGTGAGAAAAAACGCTTCCCTACTTTCATTTTGTACGTCGGTGTACCATATGCTTTAACCGAAAGCGAAAGGATGCTTTCTTTTCCGTCACGGGCGACAATACGTTCGGCTACTTCTTTCTGTACAAGGAGTACCATTCTCTCAGGTCTCTCTGTTTCAGAAAGAAATCGTTTAATAATGGCACCTGTAATATTGTACGGAATATTGGCGATGATTTTATAGGAATTTTCTGTGAGTGCATGTTTCTCTGGTTGAAATGATAGGATATCATCGTGTACAAGGATGAGTTTCCCTGTTTTTATTTCAGTATTAAATTTTTCAGAAAGAAATGGAATAAGATCAGTGTCTTTTTCGATTGCAATTACTTTTTCTCCACGTTCGAGTAGTTTTTCTGTAAGCACACCTTTACCAGGTCCAATTTCAACAATGGTATCTTTTGCTTCAATCTCCCCTGCTGTGCACATCATCAAAAGAGCTTCTTTTGATTTAAGAAAATTTTGCCCAAAAGATTTTTTCTTTTTAAATGAAACACCTGATGTTTCTGTCGTCTCGTAGTGTGGGTGAGATTTCATATTTTTATTATATATAAATAATTCGCTCTCCGTTACGGGGAAGTGTTTCTTCTGTGTAGGTGATATGCATAGGAATATCGTAGATGAATTCACTTGGTGTGGTAACTTGTTTCATTCCATAAATAGTACGAAGTTGTGCGTACGAGAGATATAGTTTGTGTCGTGCTCGAGTGAGTGCTACATAAAAAAGTCGTCGCTCTTCTTCGCGTCCTTCTTTCGTTGCTTTTCCATTTGCATGTGGAAATAAATCTTGTTCAAGTCCTGCAATAAAGACATGAGAAAACTCAAGTCCCTTTGATGCATGTACTGTCATCAATCGCACACCAGTTCCCTTTGTATGGAGAAGTGTGTCTTGGTCACTTGCAAGTGATGCATCTTCAAGAAGTTTTTCAAGTCCTTCTCCGGGGGCGAGTGTATCGTATTTTGTTGCAAGTGTTACAAGTTCACGCATATTTTCAAGACGTTCTTGTTCGTCTGTTGTTCCGTGCGCGAGTTCTTTTTCGAGTCCACTTTTTTCAAGAACAAACTTGATAAGTTCTGAGGGTGTGTGTGTTTCTCCAAATACACGAATCTCTTCGAGTGTATTGTAAAACATGTTTATTTTCTGTTGCATCGCAAGGGGGAGTTCACTCATCTGGTCTGTAAAAAGTTTGAGAAGTGTTACCTTTCCAATACCACGAGTGGGTGTGTTGATGATTCGTTTAATATCAGAAAGACTTTCTCTGTTATACGCTGCTCGGATATAGGAAAGTACGTCTTTGATTTCTTTACGTTCAAAGAATTTTACACCGAGCACTTGGTATGGAATATTTTGCCCAAGAAGAGATTCTTCAAGTACTCGTGATTGAAAGTTTGCCCGATAGAGTATTGCTATTTCTTCAGCGGGGGTATGTTTGAGGAGTTCATGAATTGTTGTCGCGATAAATTCTGCTTCATGTACTTCATCGTACGCTTCGTAGATGCTAATATGCTCCCCTGTCGTGTTTTCTGTGAAAAGATTTTTGGGAACACGATATTGGTTTTTTTCTATGACAGCATTGGCTGCTTCGATAATATTTTTTGTAGAACGATAATTTTGCTCAAGAAGAATTATTTTTGCGTCTGGATAGTCTTTTTCAAAATGAAGCATATTTTTAATATTTGCTCCTCTCCATGAATAAATATTTTGGTCGGTATCACCAACAACACAAATATTTTCTTTTGGTCCTACAAGTAATTTTACAAGTTCATATTGAACTTCATTGGTGTCTTGGTATTCATCAATATGAATATAGTTCCACGTCGTGCGGTACTCGTTTTTTATTTCAGGATATTTTTTGAGTAAGAGCACTGTCTCGAGGAGGAGATCATCGAAATCAAGCGCTTTTTCTTTTTTGAGTGCACGCTCGTATTCACCCCAAATAACGGCGACGATTGACTGGAGGCCACTTGTCACACCCGCTCTGTATGCATCAACAGTGATAAAATCTCCTTTTGCTTTTGAAATAATACTTCGAATTTTTCGGGGCTCATGCTGTTTGGGGTCGATGTCGTGTTTCTTCATTGCGTCTTTGATGATCACCATCGTGTCGTGGTCATCTGCAATCGTGAAGTGTTTCGTGAGTCCAAGTTTTGTTGCATGTTCTTTGATGATACGAACACCAAGTGAGTGAAATGTTGAAACAAGTGGTACTTGACGTCCTTGTTCGTGTGATGGAACACCATGAAATGATGATTCAAGCAGTGACATAACTCGCTCCCGCATTTCTTTCGCGGCTTTATTTGTAAAGGTGACAGCGAGAATAGATTCTGGGGAAACACCGAGGTTGATAAGGTGGATAATCCTGTGTGTAACTGTTTTTGTTTTTCCTGCCCCTGCCCCCGCTACGATCAAAAGGGGTCCTTCTGTGTAGAGTACAGCCTCTTTTTGCTTGTCATTAAGTGATTCCAAATAGTGCATATTGTCCTATCATAGCATGGTTTTATAAGGCTCGTTTGACTTGACAAAACCACAAAAAAGGTATATAATACATACAAATTAATTTATACAGAAATGAAAATAAAAATGTTATTGTGTGCCTTATTCCTTATGGGGAGTATGGTACGACCCGTTCTTTTACATGCACAAGATCGTGGTGAATTTGGTTTTATGAGGGTGCTCGGCAATATTGCTGAATATCCCAAAACAATTCCTGGCCCTGACGGTCCGATAGATATGCTGATGTTGTTGGTTACCGAAGTTGATGCTTCAAATGAAGCTGATACTGTTGGTAAAAAACACCATGTTGCATACATACCGGCTACGCCTGCGAATCGTGAGATTCTCAACCAAAAAAAGCCTTTTTGGATTGATACGCAAAAGCGTATTGCTAAAAATGGTGATTGGGTTTTGGCTGAAGGAAATGAAGGGTACCCCCTTGTGTATGCATGGGGACAGATCAGATCATGGTCCCCTTTTCACATTCCTTCAATTCTTGATTTACAGCAGTTTGGGCACATTCAATTGGATCACATTGTACGGATTGAAGTTTCTCCTCGTTACAAAACAGGTACGTTTGTCAAAAAAACGATATCAGAGGATATGTTTCAGCTTCTCGTTACAAAAGTTTCTGTTGATGGCGGAAAGACAACGTTTACAAAAAGCGTTGTGTACATTAATAAGAATGAAACGAATGAGAAGATTTTAAGTCCGACATTTGCATTTTTTATTGATTACGCTCCAATGGTGTTGACCGCAGATGGTTGGGTTGAGTCACGTGATGAAAAGGACAAGAAGAAAACATTTGATTTAGTGTTTAACTGGGGCGATATATACAAAGTTCGCTTCGTCCCCACTGATTCATGGAAAAATCTTCCCCCTACACCGTCACGAAAAAATCCTGATGCTTTAGTTCCAAACTCTCCACAGGGTGCTGATCAATTCAAATTACCCAAACAAAAGTAAGTGCATGTTTCAAAAAACAAACCCCCTCGTATTGAGGGGGTTTTTGTTTATCCAACGAGTTCCATGATTGATCCTGCTTCTGTTCGAAGTTTCTCTGCTTCTTCGTTTACGATTGTATCGAGTGTCGGAACTTTTTCTGAAAGAAAAGAAAATAATGTTTCTGGGTCAGGATTTTTCTCAATAAGTGCTTGGAATGCATCTTTATCTTCTTCACTTAATATATCGAGAACACGAAGCATTGTTTCTTGGTATACGATAGCACCAAGTCGCTCGATGGCTTCTTTTTGTTTTTCAATTGGTAGTGAATCGATACCAAGTGTTTTAATAATGTTGTTGTTAAGTGTTTGTAACATAAATATAAAAGATTATGAGTAATTAATTCCAATATGTCCCTCCTCGCCCAAGCCCAACTTTTCGTAATAATTCATTGATAAATATATTTGCAACCTGTGTTGCGACAGGAGGGTATGCACCACCATTCCACATACCACCTCCTGTGTTTTGCTGTATTGGTCCTACCCCTCCAGTGTTATAGATTCCACGTGTTGGAGATATTGATCCCCCTTCATTCATAAATGGTGGAAGAGGTACTCGCTGGGAAGGCGCTCCTTGTGGAACGTGCCCTCTTGTTGTTACGGGCTCGTATTTTATATCTTTACCGGGAGCAAAGAATACTCCGTCAGTTGACTGATGAACTGTCTTTGTGAGTCGTCCAACGTATTGTTCGATTGTTTCATTTGGGAATGGATTTGCTGTTCGAGGATTAATACTCATGTATGCATCACGAAGGCGGAGTAATTGTGCTCGGTTTTCAAATTTATAGACTTCTCCGTTTGCGAGTGTAATAGTATCGTTTTCAATGAATGCTCCTGCGGGGATTTTTTGAATAGTATTCCAATCTTTTTGTTCTCGGAAATAATCCATCGCAATTGCATTTCCCTCCCGCTGTTCACTGTGTGCAAAAAGATTCTGGAGTGTTCGTTCTTTTTCAAATTCATCAAATGATGAGAACGATACGTTTTCAGTTTCAAATACTTTTTCAGTTGCCTTATTCCAATTGTAGTGACTTGTTCCGTGTGTTGTTGTCTCTGGTGTATTGAGCACTACATTTCGAGGTTGTGAGGTAAAGATTCTTCGTGCGTCTGACATTTTTTCTATATCTCTACCGTTTTCTATATATTCACGAGATTTATATGGATTAAATGACCCAGCTGTTTCTGCTGTATTTTCTGTTGTTTCTGTATTTGTTTGTGATGCGCGAGGTTGTTCTGTTTCTGTAAGAGGTGTGACAGAAGAAGGACCGGGTACTACTTCTCCTGTGAGTGCAGAGAAGGCTCTTTTTGTATATGCATCCATAGATTCTCCAGGGTTTGGGTTAATCGCTACTCCTGTTTTCTGGAGAACTTCTTCGCGAAGTGCAACTAATTCTTTTCCGACAACAAACTGAGGACTTGATGCGTCTGCCATCATCAAATCTTCGGCGGTCGCACCACTACCTTGTACAGCAACAAGGTATGGATTACTTTCTGGGTCTATGAAGTGGAGCTTGAATGTACCATCTGGCTGTGGTATTCGTTCGAACCCACCAAATTTTTCCCACTTCCACATATCTGCATCGTGACTTGCTTTAGTTTCCCATGAGGCATTTTTTACCTGACGAAGATAGTGCTCTACTTCACGTTCAAATTCTGCACGACTAAGTGATCCAACCATTTCACTCCTTGAAACATCACGAGTATGTTCGAGTGTTGTATTTTCTTGTGGTGCACCTACTCTTCCCTCTGTGTGTTGCTCTCCATTTTGTGTTTGTTCAAGATCGTCTGGCGTGACCGGAGCCTTGAGGACTGGTTCTTGTGCCTGCACTAGTTTTGGTGGGTGTTGTGTTTCTTTGATTGTTTCGTATGAATCAAGGGTTCCTGCATCGTGTGTCACACCATCAAATGATTCGTGGATTGCGAGGGTTCCATCTGGGTTTAGTGTTACTTCGTATGCGGTATGACCGATTGCTTGTTCGTTGAGACGAATCTCAAGTCCATCGTTGCGAATATATCCATACTCGTGTGCGAGTTCGGCTGCTTTTTTGATGGCAAATGCATGTGCGTCTCCACCTGTAAATCCAAGTTTTTCTGCTTGTTCTTTGTTTTCAAGCAATGCTTCAATCTGTCGAGAGAGTGGGTGTGTAACCCCTTCTCCTTTTCCAACAAGTGCACTTGCGTCTGGCATTTTTGGTGCTTGTGGTTCTACTGCATCTACGCTTGTTTCAGATACACCAGCAGTAAGTGCACCTGTTGTAAGAGCCCCCGCGCCTGCACCAAGTAAAATACCCACAGAAGCTTTGAGGATTAGTCTATTCCGCTCACGCTTCTTGTCTTCTTTGTCTATGAGAGATGCACGCTGTTCGTATTCTTCAAGGCTAATTGAATTATTTGCATATAAAGAAGAAAGATTCGCTCTTTGTTCTGTTTGGTTCTGAATAAAAAGTGCATCTTTTTTGCGTTTTGCTACATCAATGAGTTTTGTTGCCTGTGCGAGAAGTGTACCGGTTGCCATACTTTGAGCAAACTTTACTGTTGCAAGTCCGGCAAGTCCGTATCCGGCAACAATAGATGCTCCCGCTGTGCCAGCAGCGGCGGCTGGTAGGAAAAATGCCGTACTCATAGCGACGCGTGCCCATCGAGGTTTTGAAAGATACCAGTCAGTTGCTTTTTTCCAGTGAGGTTTGGAGAGTGAGTCACTATCTGCTTTTGCACGAATCATTTTTTCTCGCTCCTCAATGATGATTTTATTGAGAATTTCTGTCGCTTTATATTCTTTGAGTGCCTTTTCAAGTTCTTCACCCTCAAGGCCAGAATCTCTTAATTCTACCCTTTTTGTATTCAAGAGGGTGTTACCGAGTTCTACGCGAGCGTGGTCGTATGCCTTTTTAGATTCCTTATATCCTTCTGTGAGAAACTGTTCTTCGTCGAGCTTTTCCTTTTCTATCTTATTGTCTTTATTTGAAAAGATATTTTTTGCCCCAGCAAGGATATTGAAGGTAGCAATACGAGTCTTTTCTATGAGGATGAGCCTCTTTTTCTCTTTGTCGCAGGCAAGGCTTTCCTTGATAAAACGCTCTCGATTTTCTTCGACAAGAAGTTCTTCTGGGGAAAGGATTTTCTCTGCCTCAAGGGTGCTTTTTTGGTCTTTATTTATACCCTCGGGGCTTTTTGCGCCATCAATATGTGTTGGTTTCATTTTATATAAAAAAGAAGTAATAAATACAATAAAATTATACTATATATAGACAGTGCTGTCCAAAAACAAGGTATTCCCACGCCTGTGGACTACCTGTGTATTACTCTATTGACTATTTACCTACCACGGGCTAGTCTTAATAGATAGGGGTTCATATATATAGATACCCTATACTACCCGAATATTTCCCTATCTCAGATTACGACAGATACACCGCTTGACCCCTTTTGTTATGTATTTAAAAACTCATACAGATTCAGACGGCATATCGACTTCTCGAAACAGCCCTTTGATGAAAATATCGTTATTTTTCAAGCCTTCAATCATTAAGGTTTGTTTTTCTGTTTTTCTCTATAGTATTGTTTTTGCGTTTCCAGTACAGTCAGAAGCAAGTTTTTTTGGTAATTTTGTCTCAAAAGTGCTTGGCGTAGAGACTGAAGCTTCGTCTGAAATGGATACTGTCGTTATTCATAATTCTCAAACAGTTCCCCTTTTGGAGTCATCGGTTAATCCAGACATAAAAAACAGTTCAGAAGTATTTATTGTTCCTATTGTTGAGGAAGGAAGTCTTTTGTCTGTGGGGGGTGGTCTTGATGCTGATATTGACCTTACATCTTCTGCTTCTTCTCTTAAGATTGTTTCTTATACTGTTAAAAAGGGAGATACTATCGATGGTATTGCAAAGAAATTCAAAACATCTCGGGCTGCTCTCTTTGCTTCAAACATAGACCTTAAAAAGACAAGCACGCTCAAGGTTGGGCAGGTACTTACTGTCGTTCCAGTGAAAGAAAGTGCTGAAAAGACCGAAAAACAAGTTCCTGTTCAAAATGCAAAAACTCTCGTAAAAGAAGAACCTAAAAAGGTTGTAAAAGTTGAGAATACCCTTGCTGTAAAAGAAAAAACCCCTAATGAAATACTCACTCCTCCTGTTTTAGAAACATCAGATGATCATGACGAAGAAGAAGCCCATCAGGAATTTTCTGAGAACGTAATAGCAGAAAAACCAGTTGGTACAGTTGAAGGTGGCTATATTTGGCCATTCCCTGCTGGTGTTGGTCGCATTTCTCAGGGTTTACACTCTGATATGGCATACGATTTCGCTGCTCCACCCGGTACTCCACTTTATGCAATTCAGGACGGTACTGTATTGATTGCTCGTAATTCAGGATATAATGGAGGGTATGGTCTCTATGTGGTAATTGATTTTACTGATGGTAGACAAGCGATATTAGCCCACTTGAGTAAGGTTTCAGTGAAAGCCGGTGATGTTGTAAGACGAGGGCAAGTTATTGGTCTTGTTGGATCAACGGGTAAATCAACAGGCCCCCATGTTCACATCGGTTTCCACGGTGAATTGAGTAATCCATATGTCGGTCTTAAAGTTAATACAAGAGAATTAGAAAACCATGATTAAACTATATCTTTCAATTTTTATTGCATGTATGATTTTTGTGGGACAACCTGTCTCTGTTTTTGCTGCTAGTCAAGGAGTATCTCAGACCTCAAAAGCACCCGTAAAGAAAACGACAGTCAAAAAAGCACCAACCAAGAAGAAAGCACCTGTAAAGAAAGAAAAGCTAACGATGTATCCTAAAAAGATTACCCTTGCAACGGCTCCTCATTCACCAAAACCTGTCGCAAAGAAAACAACAAAAAAGAAGACAACAACACCAGCTAAGAAAGCTCCCGTATCACCCAAAAAGAGTACATAATAAAACACCTCCAGATGGAGGTGTTTTATATTTTAGGTCTATATTGCAAGGCTTCGAGTATATGTGATTCATGTATTGCTTCATGACCATCGAGGTCTGCAATAGTTCGGGCAAGTTTGATAATTCGATGGTATGCTCGAGCTGATAATTGAAGACGTTCAGCGCTTTGGTTAAGGAGTTGTTTCACTTCGGGTGCAAGAGGGGCAAAGTGATGTAATTCTTTTGCGTTCATTTCACTATTTGTGTGAAGAATACGAGTTGCAGTGGTAAAACGTTTCTTTTGGATATCTCGGACGCGGTACACTTTTTCTTTTAAAGAAGAGGTCTCTTCACCTTCTTTTTTGTCAGTACTGAGGGCTTCATAGTCAACATTTCCGACGGTGACCCACATATCAATACGATCCATAATAGGTCCAGAAAGTTTGCGTGCATATCTATCAATATCAAGTGGTTTGCAGATACATTCCTTTGTTTTACTGCCTTTATTTCCACATGGACAGGGGTTCATTGCTGCAATAAGAATAAAATTTGATGGAAATAGTGCCGATCCTTTTGCTCGAGAAATTGAAACAACATTATCTTCGAGTGGTTGGCGGAGTGATTCAAGTACTCGTTTTTCAAATTCAGGAAATTCATCAAGAAACAATACTCCTTTGTGTGCGAGTGTTACTTCTCCAGGTTTTATTGTGGCACCACCACCGATAAGTGAAACATAACTCGCTGTGTGATGAGGAGTACGAAAAGGGGGTTCTGTGACGAGTGTATCTTCAAGAATACCAACAATAGAATGGATTCCTGTGACTTCGAGAATATCATCGTGTGAAAGAGGAGGAAGGATGTGTGAAAACACACGAGCAAGCATTGTCTTTCCTGTTCCGGGTGGACCCGAAAGTGCAATATTGTGACCACCACACGCAGCAATTAAAAGTCCTCGTTTTGCTCCTTCTTGTCCACGAATATCAGAAAAATCAATATGGTGTGTTTTATTTTCTGTTTCTATCTCTGTGTGAGGTTGTGGTATGAGACGGAGAGGTTCTTCTTCTGTGGGCTCACCCTTTTTATTTGTTCTCACATTTCGCACATGGTCAGTCACCTCTCTGAGTGTGCGGGCTCCGTAGACCGTGATACCTTCGACAAGCCCTGCTTCTTTTGCATTTGCTTCAGGTACAAATATTTCAGTAAATCCTCGCTTTTTTGCTTCTTGGGTAAGAGGAAGAACTCCTTTGATTGGTCGTAATTCTCCATTGAGAGAAAGTTCTCCAAGGAAAATTTTCCCTTCAGGATTAAATTCTATTTCTTTTGAAGAGAGAAGATATGCAAGTGCAATTGCGAGGTCGAAATATGGTCCCTCTTTTTTGATGTCCGCAGGAGAAAGAGAGATGACGATTTTTTGGTTCTGGCTTTTCGGTGAGGGGAAAAGTGAATTCTTTAGTGCTGAACTCATGCGGTCTTTTGATTCATCAACTGCCTTGTCAGGGAGTCCGACAAGCGTGAATGCATGAAGCGTGTTTTCTGTGATATCAACTTCAACAGTAACAATAGCTCCTCGAAGGAGATGTGTTTGCGCCGAATATACTCGTGCGAATGACATGGTCTAAGTATCCCATGTTAAAAAATCTCCCACAAGGGGAGATTTTTTAACTGCATTATTGCATGTGTGCTTTCGATGTACGAGCAGCAGGATTTGCATCGAGTCTGTCTTCTTCAATTGGCTCACCAGAGACTTCGCATGTACCGTATGTTCCTTCTTCTATTTTCTTGAGTGCGAGGATGACATCGTTGTATCGTACTTCAAGAGTGTTTAGAATTGCTGTTCGTTCCTCGTAGCCTTCTGCACGATCTGCTTTATCATTTTCGTCTGCTTCAGGGAGTGTTTGATTCTCTGGTGTTGCATCCCAGTCTCCACTTTTTGCATCAAAATGTCCAAGTCGTGAAAGTTCTGATTCAAGGAGTACTTTTTCTTCTTCTAATTTTTGCTTGTATATATCTGTATTCATACGACTATTGTATCACCATCGGGACTCTTTGCAATGAGAGTGGTTTTGCATTTTTTGTCATGATGCGGAGAAGTATTTCGTTAATCGCATCTCTACTTGGTGTGATGATGAGTGTTTCCCTGTCGATAAACATATAGATAAGCGCTGGTGTTCCGTCAGGATGGGAAAGTACTCGGGCGTCTTTGTTTTTTATTCGAGTATCAACCCACTCTGTATTCGAGAGGGAGATATTGTTTTTTAGAAGTGTGACATCAAAAAAATCCCATGTGTCATCAATAAGTGTTTTCTCAAAATCAAGAAGCGATGCGTATGTTGTTGTAAAATCTTTTGTCGTAAGAAGTATGAATCGCTCGTCTGTGGGTGCACCACTCTCGTGCGTATACGTGTATGATCCAATCATGTATGGTGCATTGAGTGATTGAAACAATTCTCTCTCGATTCGAATTCCAAGAAGTGATGTGATGTGTCCGAGTGTAAGCGTCTGATTATTTTGTGTAAAAAATAATGCAGTTAGAGTCCCCGCTGTTTTGGTTGTGCTTGTCGCGTCCTCTATCTGTGTGAGTAATTCTTTTTTTGTTGTGGTGTCAGATACGGTGATTGTGTGAGACGTATCATACGAGACAAGTGCCCCTTCTTTTTTTGTGACAACCGGTGCGGTACCAGATATTTCTTTTTGATAGAGAGCGTAGATAGTAAGTACGATAGCTACTGCAATAAAAATAAATCCTCCTATAAAAAAGAGCACTCGAGAGGTTTTTGTTCCTTCGATTTTTTGTTCTTGTATTTTGCTCTCTCTTTTTTTTTGCTCAGCAAGTGCAATCTTAATGACAGATGTTTCATTTGTTCGAATCTCATCTGCCATATCAGATGAGTATGTTCGAAGTCCGTGTATATTTTTTTGTGGTAATTGTTCGGGCATTGTGCAATGTTTAAAATGTTTGGTTGAGAATATTTTTGATACCTCCTTTTGTAAGAATACCAGAAAGAAAGTTTCTCTGAAATGGTATACATCATACTCTTGTGTGAGGTGAGTGTTCTTTTCCTTCGTGTTTCACAATAAAAGAGTGAGTATTCTCGTTGTTCTGTATGTATTTTTTGGTTTTTTCTATTTTTTAAAAATAGAAATTTTCTATCTCATACCTGTTACACAGTTTGTGTAACAGGTATGAGATAGTTAGAATCTATCTCTCTACGAGCTTATCTCATGAGATATTTGTGAGAGTTGACTGAGAGATCGAGGAAATCATCAGCAACCTCTTTGAGTTTCATTGAAGATGATTTTCCAAATGAAACAACCTCAACCTGTGTTCCTGTTGTTGTCCGCAAGTGTTCAACGAGTGGAATAAAATCTCCATCTCCGGCGACGAGTATCACTGCATCGAGTCTTGGTGACATCTTGATTGCATCGACGGTGATGCCGACATCCCAATCACCCTTTTTTGCTCCACCAGAGAATACCTGAAGTTCTTTTGTTTTTGTTTCGATACCAAGTTTTGTGAGTGCATCAAAAAATCCCTTCTCTTCTCCCCCCTCGCTTGTGATCACATATGCAATCGCACGTACGAGTTTACGTCCAGCGACGGCTTCTTTCAAAACTGCCCCAAAGTTTACTTTTCGTTTATATAAATGTTTTGCGCTGTGATAGAGATTTGCAGTATCTATAAAAATCGCAACGCGTTGTTCTTTGTGTTTTATAATCATAGTATTTTTTATTACGTATTAAAATGTGAACATGTGTAGGTGTGTGTATCTACCTATCGACCCTCTATAAGTATACCCTATCTAAAATACACAGGTCACGTGCGATGTCTCCGACAAATAAAAATGTCTCAACGTGACGTTGAGACATTTTTATTATTTATCCTTAATCGCTTTTGTTGCTTGTCCGTGTCGAACCTTGTCTGTCTTCTCGAGATACTTGAGATGACCTCGTCGGTCTGCAACCATTTTGATAAGTCCACGACGAGAGTGATTATCTTTCTTGTGTTCTTTCAAGTGTGTTGCAAGCTCATCGATACGTTTGCTCAAAATAGCAATCTGTACTTCAGGACTTCCTGTATCTTTGTCGTGAAGTTGAGTCTTTTTTATAATATTTTGCTTTTTCTTTGTCGTTAACATCGTGTGTATATACTAGCACATATTATAAAAAAATGCAAGCCCTTAGGGTGTGTTCGTGTTTTTACGAAAAAGACCTAGGTATTGATGTGCTCAATATCTAGGCCTCTCTTCTTCGTTGTTGGTAAGGATCCAATCAGGTGATCCATCACTTGCAAGATACAATTCATACCACAGAGGAGTGTTGTCATAGCAGTACTCGATTGTCAGGATACGTAGAGAGAGAAAAAATTGAATCTCTCTCGTGGGTATTTCTGTGCATGTGTTCGTGCGACAGAAATATATTTTAATAAATACCCACTGTCCATTTTTGAAGTAGGAAATTTTATCTCCTTCTTCTGTGTGTGTGACACGATACGGACAGGATCCAATCAGGTACTCGGTGTGTGTTGGTATGACATCTTGTGCGTAAAGTGTATTGTTGTTTGACCATACGAAAAAGAGTAACAAGGTGTGTAGTATTTTTTTCATACACTAAGGTATTCTTTGTATATAAGTATACGCCCCTCTTTTGTCCCGAGCAACGATGGTATACTATATATTGTACGACTATGTCATCACGAATAGAACAATTAAAACGAGAATTTCTTGAGCATGTAGAAATTGAAAAAGGTAACAGTCTTAAAACGGTCAATAATTATGATCACTATCTTTCACGTTTTATTTCTTTTGCAGAGATTAAAGACCCGCGTGATATTACCGATGATTGTATTCGAGAATTTCGGTTGTATTTAAATCGCCAGGCGGGAGTAAAGATTCGTGGTCAACAGGCTTCAACACTCAAAAAAAATACACAAAATTATCATCTGATAGCACTCCGTTCATTTTTGAAATATCTTATGCGAAGAGATATTCCCGCACTCTCTCCTGATCGTATTATGCTTGCAAAGGTAAAAGAGCGATCTTTGGATCTTATTTCGGTTGATGAATTAAATCGCCTCTTGAACGCTCCTGATACGACCAATCTAAAAGGTGCTCGTGATAGAGCGATATTGGAACTTTTTTTCTCAACAGGATTACGTCTTTCTGAGTTGTGTTCTCTTGATAGGGATCTTGATATTACAAAAGATGAATTTTCTATTCGTGGAAAAGGAGAAAAGGTGCGAGTTGTTTTTCTGTCAGATGATGCACGAAAAGCGATTCGTACATATCTTGCACTTCGTACAGACCTAGACTCCCCTCTCTTTGTGCAGTTTTCTCATAATGGCTCAAAGAATAATAGACTCACCCCCCGTTCAATAGAACGTATCGTTTCTCTTTGTGCAATCAAAGCAGGTATTTCAAAAAAGGTTACACCGCACGTTATTCGACACTCGTTTGCAACAGACCTTCTCTCAAATGGTGCGGATATTCGTTCTGTACAGGTAATGCTCGGTCATGCAAATATTGCAACAACTCAGATATATACACATATCACTGATTCGCAGTTGCGTGATATTCACAAGAAGTATCACAGTAAGACGAAACAAAAATAAATCCGCCTTACGTGTGTAAGGCGGATTCTGTATGTTAGTTTCGTGATTCAGCAAGGCATGCTCCAGTGTTCTTTGTTCTCCAGAAGAGTGTTTGATGTTCTTCTTTTGACATTACACAAATCGTAGAGTCTTTGATTGGAAGAGCAATGCAAGCAAGTGTTTTCCATGGAATAATTTTCCAGGGATCTTTTTGTCCGTGTCTTGTCTTCATGGTACATGTATATTGGTTTGTTCAAACAATATCGTATTTATATAGGTTAGTCAAATGTTTTAACATTAAGATTCCGGACCAAAGGAGTCAGGGTGACAAAAAGAGTGATTAATTTTTATTTAAAAGCCTCGATGCAATCGCATCGAGGCTTTTTTGTATTAATGGTATACTAACCCATATTGATATGAAAATTATTTCTTGGAACCCCAGAAGGAAAGCCAAGCTTCCTACGGGGCGAGATGAAGAGATATTTATTTTTTTAATTTATTACATAACGATATAAATATATTACTGTGAAAATTATTTCTTGGAACACAAATGGATTACGTGCTACAGCAAAGCAAGGTTTTCTTACTCCCCTTTTTGAAATACACCATCCTGATATCCTGTGTTTACAGGAAACAAAAGTTGAGGCTGATCAGTTACCTGATGATGTTCGCAATATAAAAGGATATTATTCTTATTTTTCTCACTCAAAAAACAAAAAAGGGTACAGCGGTGTTGGTATATATACTAAAAAAGAACCCAATTCTGTACTCTACGGTATGGGTATCTCTAAGTTTGATGACGAAGGGCGAGTAATCGTAGCATTTTATGATTCTTTTGTGTTATTGAATTGTTATTTTCCAAATGGTGGTAGTGGTCCTGATAGATTGGCATATAAACTTGAATTTTATGATGCATTTCTTTCGTTCATTGATGGTTTACGTAAAAAGAATCATTCTATTATCTTTTGTGGTGACGTAAATACTGCCCATGATGCCATAGACCTTGCCCGACCAAAAGCAAATGAGGGAAATACAGGATTTCTTCCTATTGAGCGTGCATGGATGGATGAAGTTGTTGGCGCAGGGTATGTTGATGTTTTCCGTCATTTCTACCCTACCAAGAAAGATGTGTATACATATTGGGACCAAAAGACTCGTTCTCGCGATCGCAATGTTGGCTGGCGTATTGATTACTTTTTTGTATCCTCTGATTATATTCCTTTTGTAAAAAATACATCGATGCTTGCCGAGTACTACGGCTCAGATCATTGCCCTATTGTACTTGAAACAAAACCATAGATACTTGCTTTTTAAAGTTCGTGTGGTATTATCTATTTAAATTAAACCAACCGCACGTATGAATCGTAAAATAGTTTTATCTATTGTTGGATGTAAAATCCTTTCAGGTATCTTTTTCTGTTTATTTGCTTTTTCGGGTTTGTATTCACGTTTTTTGTCGCCAAAGAATTTTATGTTTCCTTCAATGTGGAACCAATTCCCGGCTCCTTTTGAAGCTCATGTTTTTATGGCGTTATGCGTGGTATTTTTAGTTACCTCTATTCTTTTGTGGGATAAAGCAAAAGAGCAACGTAGTAAATTAAGAAATAACCCCTAATTGGGGTTGTGTATAAAAAGTCCGATCCTTGACGTGGGGTCGGCTTTTTACTTTTTTACACCATGCTTGGCGTGTACTTTTGCCACTGCTTCTTCTTCGAGTTTTTCTTTTATATTTTTTGCTTTTTCTCCGTATTGTTTTAGTGCGCTATCAGATAAGTCATTGAGTTCTTTTGTTCGAATATCGAGATATGTTCGAGTGTTCTTCTGTGGGTCATCGAGTACTTCTTCGAGGAGTGCGTGGAGAATCCACCCCATACGAGGACCTGGATTAATACCTAATTCTTTTATCATCACTTCCCCATCGATTGCAAGTTGTCCTACTGATATCGGGTCACGCATAACTTCATCAATCATTGCGTGGTATTTTCGGAGACGATACGGGGCTTCGGCTTTTTTCATTCCAACTCTATCGCATTCACGAATATCCATTAATTCCCAAATATGATCCTTCCCTACCTTTTGAACAATACGGCGAACAGCAGAAAGGGTTATCTGTTCTGTGTCAGAGAAAAACATATGATTTCTGACCATTGATACAACAAGGTCTGTTGTCTTTCGTGGGAATTTTAAACGTTCCATGATTTTCTGTGTCATACGGGCCCCGATAACTTCATGCCCGTAAAATGTATATGCTTTTTTCTCCCCTTTTCTACGGGTACGGGGTTTACCAATATCATGAAAGAGCGCTGAAAGGCGTATCTCTGTTGAGAAGTTTTTACGAGTTGCATGATCAAGGGCATGCAAACAGTGCTCAAATACATCATATATATGTGCACCTCCTTGCTCACACCCGATTCCCTCTTCGAGTTCAGGAATAATATATTGTAATAATCCCAATTTTGAGAGCATACCAACCCCCGTAGAAGCTTTCTCTGTTTCAATAATTTTTACAAATTCATCATGAATTCTTTCTGTTGAGATATTTTTTAATAAATGAGAGTTATCCACAATTGCCTGCAAAGTATCATAATCGATGGCGAAATTAAGTTGCGAAGCAAATCTAACAGCTCGGAGCATACGAAGGGCATCTTCTTGGAATCGTTCACCGGGATTCCCCACCGCTCGTATTACTTTGTCCTTTATATATTCTTGTCCTTTATAAAGGTCAATAATCTGTCCTTTAGTGTTAAGGGCTAAGGCGTTTATTGTAAAGTCACGTCTTTTTAGGTCATCCTCTATGTTTTTACTAAATCTTACTTCGTCTGGATGCCTGAAATCACTATATTTTGCCTCAACTCTATATGGAGTAACCTCAACAATATGGTATGTTTCCCGTGTAACACTTTCTTTTGTTTCATTTTTGACTGCCAAAACTTTAGCGTCGGCGGGTGTAACATCCCTTATCGTTTCATCTGAAACAATGGGAATACAAACACCAACTGTCCCAAAAGTGTTTTCGTAGACTGTTTTTTCGAAAAGCAGAATAATCTCTTCGGGGAGGGCATTTGTCGTAAGATCCCAATCTTTTGGTTCCCTATTCATAATAAGGTCTCGTACGCATCCACCAACAAGAAATGCCTCAAAACCTGCTTTTTCGAGGGTTGATGTTACATGTGTAACAAATGTTGGTATTTTTGATACATCAATCGTGAGCTTTTGACTCATTGTGTTGCTTTTGTGCACCCAGAGGGATTCGAACCCCCAATAACGGTTCCGAAGACCGTCGTGATATCCATTTCACCATGGGTGCATACGTTATGAATACAAAGGTATTCTAGCATTAATTATCCTGTTTGTAAAAGAATATTGCAATTTGGTCAAATTATGAGTATACTATTTTACATACATGGTACGGTAATTTGTTTTTATGCTTTACCTTGTGTATATAAGGCAAATGCGGGATTGGTTTAGTGGTAGAACACGTCCTTGCCAAGGATGAGACAGGAGTTCGATTCTCCTATCCCGCACAAAATATGGTTTTTTTGTGCGGGATAACACACAAACTGCTTTGTGTGTGTAGGAGAATCGAAAGACTTTTCCGTACGAGCTTGCCTGCCGTAGGCTGGTGAAGCGAGGTGGAAAAGTACCTGGCTAGGTACTAGCCGATTCTCCTATCTCGCACAAAATATGGTTTTTTACCAAAATGGTTTACTTGCTTTATTTAGGTAGTGATTTTGGGTGTTTCGTCCTATTATTGTTTCTAATCAGATAGACTTGGTCAGCAAGGTGCATAAAAAAAGACAAGTAACAAGGGATTTATTTTTGGCTTTTATTCGTCTTTTATACACATAAAAAACCTTTAAAAAATAACGTTTATGTGGATAACTCTGTGGTTATTGTTGATAAGAGACAGTTTTTATTCAGGCGGAATTTGTATTTTTTATTAGGACATATCTAAAAAATCCTTATATTGTAATGCTTTATTTACAAGACCGATATTTTTAGACTTAAATCTTGTCTGTTATTGATTTTAGTTTCACGTGAAACATATAATTGGGTTACACATGTAACAAATGAAAAATTTTACATCAAAAAACCAGAAAACAGGTAAGTTGGGTGAAGATATTGCATGTCTTTATTTAGAAAGAAAAGGTTTTTCTATTGAAGAAAGAAATTATACAAAGAAATGGGGAGAGATTGATATTATTGCCAAAAAAGATAATAAAATATATTTTGTTGAAGTTAAGTCTGTTTCGACTAATTTCACGTGTAACAATAACGAAGATATGGATAGTGGGGTAAAAGAAACATTTAGACCAGAAGAAAATCTTCACTATTCAAAATTAAAACGCCTTTCACGGACGATTGAGACATATTTAATACACAAAAGGGTGGGGAACACGCCCTGGCAATTTGACGCCCTTATTGTCTTTTTATGTCCCTTAGAAAAGAAGGCACGTGTAAGACGGATTGAAAATATCGTCCTTTAATCGTGATATACTGTATATATGAAAAATAAAGTCGTATATATTGTCATTTGTATTCTTGGGATACTATCTGCTCTCTTTGTTTCTTTATATACAAAAGACACCAACATTCCAGAAGATTCAATAAAAGAGCCCTTTGTTGAAGAAAATATTGTTATTTACTCACCACTTGAGGGCTCTGTTATCTCAAATCCTCTTCGTGTTTCTGGTCAGGCTCGAGGTTCGTGGTTTTTTGAAGCAAGTGCTCCTATTGAAGTTCTCGATGAAAACGGTGTCAGTATTGGCCAAAAATACATAACAGCAGAGGGGGACTGGATGACAACAGATTTTG
>JAGOOZ010000020.1 GCA_017992215.1 Minisyncoccota bacterium | reverse complement strand
GGGTAGATAACCGGTGTGACAAACATAAGTATCTGAATAAAGAATGGAAGCACATATCGTACGTCTCGGTATTTTACATTGATTGATGCCATAAAGAGTCCAAGTCCCACAGATGCCATGAAGGTAATCAAAAGAAGCAGTGGTATCAAGAGTAGTCCAACAAGGTTCGGCGTGTAGCCGTAGTAGAACATCATACCGATAAGGATTATCGATGCGACCGCAAAGTCGACAAATTTTGTTGCAACAGAAGAGAGTGGGAGAAGAAGGCGAGGGAAGTAGACCTTTGTAATGATTGGTTGGTTGGTGATGAGAACATTGCTTGTATCAGAAAGTGCACTTGAGAAGAATTGCCAAAAGAGAAGTCCCGTGTAGACAAAGATTGGATACGGTACTCCGTCAGATGCAACACCAAGCATTTGCCCAAAAAAGACCGTAAAAACGACCATTGTCATAAATGGTTGAAAGATAGCCCAGAGTGCACCAATGGCGGTCTGTTTATATCGAACCTTGAGGTCTCTCCATGTAAAAAAATAGAGTAATTCTCTATAATCCCACACTTCCTTGAGATCGGAGAAACTAAACAGCTTCTTTGGTCGGATAACGGTCGTATAGCTTTTCACGGAGGTAGTATAGCATTTTTAGGCTGTTTCTACCAGATAGAATAAGGGTTTCTTAGTGAGTGAAAATGATTTGAATTGTTCGAAGAAGAATACCAAAATCAAGAAATACATTGCGGTTCTTTATGTAGTAGAGGTCGTATTCATATTTTTCTTTTGAATCATTGATTGTTCTCGCGTAGCGGTATTTGATCTGTGCCCAGCCTGTAAATCCAGGACGAATAATATGACGAAGTTCATAGTGGGGGATTGTCTGTTCGAGCTTCTCGACAAATTCTGGACGCTCTGGTCGAGGTCCGATGAGTGCGAGGTCTCCCGTGATGATATTTATCATTTGAGGAATTTCATCAATATGTGTTTTTCGTAAAAAGGCACCAATGCGAGTAATACGTGAATCCTGTTTGCTTACCCACTCTGCACCGTCCTGTTCCGCTGAGCCGTCAGGTGCAAGAGCAAACATACTTCTAAATTTATAGAGTGTGAATAATTTTCTATTTTTTCCTACACGTTTTTGTTTAATAAGAATAGGTCCCGGGGTCCCAATTGGGATACTTATTGCGGTTACGAATAAAAGAGGACTTGATAGTATGAGTATACTTACCGCAATAGTGACATTAATGAGTCTTCCAAGAAGACTCATTAATGCATCGCGCCTTGTGCGAACATGTTCAAGAATCCATGCTTGCGAGATGTATTCGACGGGGATTTTGTAGAGATATCGTTCGTATGCTTCAGCGACGTCGATAACTTCAGTTTTGTTTTCATAGAGTCGAGTAATGTCTTCTTTTGAGAGTGTTTCTATGCTTTGTTCAATGATAAAAATAGTATGCGTGGTGTCGTTGTGTTCTCGGAGTGCTGTGTGTGCGTCTTGTGTATGCGAAGCGATAACAAGTCCGAGTTGGGGATTTTGATTGATTGTTTCTTTGAGTGTTGTGATGTACGGATTGTTTCCGACAAGTACGACAGGACGAGTGATTTGTTTTGAAAAGAGTACATAGATACTTCGTCGTAGTACGAGAGAGAAGATTCCAAATCCGAGTACTTGAAAGAGAAGATTTGTCTTTGGTGTGATTCCAAAAATAGGTGCAAAATAAAAAAGAAAAATACCAATGACAAATAAAAAGAGGAGTGCAATACCAAAACGATTGAGGTGTGGAATTGTCGGCTTGATTGAGAAAATATCATAAAGCCCAAAGAGGAAAAATGAAAATGCCCACGTGAAATAAAGGATTGTAAATGGAATAAGGTGAAGTGCAAATGTCATCCAGTATTCTGGTCCCCAAAAACGCACAAGAAGAATCAAGAAAAATGACACCCAAAAGGCGAGAAAGTCTCCGAGAACGATGATTGAGATTCTATTCATATATAGGGGTATCATACTGAAAGAATACCTTTTCGTAAAGGTACGAAAAGACTCATAGGTATCCTATGAGTCTTGTTTCTTTCTGTGTGGTTTTCGCATTTCACGTTTGTGTTGTACATACGAATACGGTTGTGGGGTGTTGCTTGCGTGTCTTTTTCTGTGAGCATTAAGTTTCTCGAGGTTTGCCCTCCAGGGGATTATGCTCATGTGGGGTTTGGGAAGGATTGTTTTATCGTGGGTAAAATAAAACGGTAATAAAAGAGCGAGGAATTGATTTCTTATTTGCATATCGTATGTATTTTATTTTGATGTATCGTACCATACCACCACAAGAAAATCCACCTCGACTGAGGTGGACTCTTTTGTTGTTCTAGGTGTCTGTGTCTTTGTGAAAACGAGGTGCTTGTTTTTGTGAGATACACGGACAGGTAAATGTACCTGTCGTACAATCAAACACTGTGATTTTCTTGTGTGACCGAAAAACGATTGTCGTCTGTGTGAGTGCATATATTCTCCATGTACCAGGGTATGGAATTGATACATTTTTACACGTACCATTTTTGTACCACACTGAGAGTATTTCACACCGTTTGCATTTTGACAGAACAATGCGTGTCATCAGAGAATCTTTTTTCGGATATGCGTTCCAGTCTTGTATCTTTGTATAGGTACGTGCGATTGAATCACAAATCTCCTGAGCATGTGTTGTCTGTGTACTCATCCCGAGACACACAACAATGAGAAAGAATATCTTCTTCATATATATGTATATTGTTTGGTTTCAGTATACACGTTTTGCCCCTGATTTCCAGTGTTTGAAAGAGAGGGCGGTTATCCACAGTTTCTTGACGAAATTATGTTTTTCTATTGGAATTGAGAGTATACTAGAGACATATGGATACAAAAAAATACACCTTGAAAAAAGTTCTCTGGTGGATTGCTCTCTCTGTACTCTTTCTCTTTCTATTTTTACTTATCGTTGGTCTCATTCATACAAATAGTGTTGAGAAAACAAAAAAAGCTGTCGATACTATTCATTCGACAAAACTGACACTCGATGATGTGACGGGGAAGAATCTTCCACCTGATCCAGGAGTTGAGGCGGATACAACAGTGCAAGGAATAGATGCAAATAAAAATAACATTCGTGACGATGTTGAACTTGCGATTTTTAAGGAATATCCTAATTCTGCAAAAACCCGTGCGGTACTCTTGCAGTATGCACTTGCACTACAAATGGAGATGACTCAAGATTTGGTGAATACGGAAACTGTAACTGCGGTGGCAGAAAAAGGTTCTAGTGCTTATTTGTGTATAGGTGAAGTATTTTCTCGGGATAATTTTGATAAGTACAAAAAAGAAGTTAGTGGGTTGCGTGATTTTGTTGAATTAAAACAATTAAATACGGATATTCGAGAGAAAACAAAAAAAGATTTTTATAAATTTTTAACTAGTGGAAGTATTCCTAGTGATAATTTTTGTGATATAGATAATAAAATTTTAAAAAATTAAAATGAAACTTTTATTTAATTTTTCTACTTTCTTCTTCATCTTATTATTTCCTTTTCTTTCATTTGCTAGTACTTCTTGTTCCAAAGAAGATTATTCTATTCTTGTAATTAATGGGATATTAAGTGACAAAAGTGATGCTGTAAGCAATGCAAATGCTCTCGCTGATAATTTGGGTTTCTCTTATAAAAATCAAAAAATTAAAATAGACTACCTCCACAATCCTTCTCACCTCGGAGGTCTCAGTGATATTTTTGATGTCATAAAGCAGGGTTTATTTGATCAAAAATCTGATTATGATCTTGTTGAGATGGTGCGTGATGCCAGTCAAAAAATACAAACACAAAAAGTTCTTCTTGTTGCCCATTCACAGGGCAATTTTTATGCCAATAACTTTTACGAGAAAGTAGGGGGAAGTGTTGGTGGTATTCCTCTCGTGTCTCTCGGTGTGTACGGTGTTGCATCTCCTGCAAAAAGTGTTGCGGGTGGAGGTTCATATATTACATCTGATACTGATACGGTGATTGCAAACGTAGCAGAAAAAACGCTTGGAGGTGTGCTTCGTCCCAACGTACATATTCCTCGTGATGATTCAAAAGACCCCTTGGGTCATAGTTTTTCTGATATTTATATTGAATACGAGGGGAGTCGGATTGTCCGCGAGATACAGTCGTCACTCTCAAAACTTTCTTCAAATACAATACAAAAAGAAAATGTACCGTGTATTGACCCACCTGTGATTTCACAGGGACACAAGATTGTCGGTGCGATGTTTTCCGTTGCTGATCCTGTTGCTCGGGTGACAAAAAGTGTGATTGCAAAAACATATACACAAACATCGACACTGATGAATGCCGGTGCAAAAGTGATTGCATGGTTGTATTCAAAAAGTGTTTCTCTTGCACGGTCATTTGGTTCACTTTCTCTTGCCTCAGCGATTCCTCCTGAGAGTTTGATCACGGGTGCGATTATCGATGGTGGATCACCTGATACAACTGTTATTCCTGAAGTGTTACCACCGGACGAGGTTGTCGTTTTTGATGGAGATGTTGTGCCACTTCCTATCGACATACCACCTCAAATAGAGGAATCATCTACGACAGAAGTTTCATCTGGTGGATCTTCAACAAATCGTGAATCATCCGGTGGTGGTAGTCCGTCTCCCTCACTTCCACCTGATACAGTGGGTCCTGTGATTACGCTTAATGGTGACGAACGAATAGAGATGATCTCTGGCGTGATGTATGAAGAGTCTGGTGCAACTGCATTTGATGAAATTGATGGTGTTCGTGATGTTGTAATCTCTGGTGGTGTTGATACCGATACGCTTGGTGTGCACACTGTGACATACACCGCACAAGATGCATCGGGTAATATTTCAACGCGGACTCGTACTATTACTGTTATCGGAGGAGGTACACAGATTAATTTTAATCTTGAACATAAGATTTCATACCAAGGAGATTTTGTGCGGTGTGATGCTACGACTGGTGTCGGGTATCCGGGGAATAATATGTCGGTAACAACACATATTAGTAGTACGAGTTGGGCAACACCATATCAGCATACGGTAAATACGGGTATGCCTATCGGTGTGCCAATGTATTTTATTTTTGGTAATGATACAACTGCGTTGGTTGATTGCAGAGAGGGGACACATCGACATCCGTATTCAAATCGTTTTTCGTACACAACCGAATCAGGAGATTCTGTTGTGTACGATGCACGGTCTCAAAATCTTATTACAGGTTTTCGTTTTGAATCGGCAAACCCCTTAGGTGTTGGTGCGATTAATCAAACCCCATATACGGTTGCGGTTGTTGTTCCTCATGGTACAGACCTCACTTCGCTTACACCAACGATTGAAGTATCCTCTGGTGCAACAATCACACCAAGAGGAGGTGTTGCTCGTGATTTTACAGGACCAGTTTCGTATACGGTTACATCAGAAGATGGGACATCGCAGGTGTATACAGTAAATGTATTACACTCGACCGGTATTATGAGTACGTTCTCTGATCTTCATCGTATTACGTATATAGGACGATATGCATTATGTAATACAGACACACGAACACTTGTCGGAACGATGGATAATATTGGTATCGGAACATTTGTGAGTAGTACAAATTGGGCAACATCATATCAGCACAATGAAAATACAAATATGATTCCGCGTGCAAATATGAGATTTATTTTTGGACCACATGCACAGTCGCAGGCTGATTGTGCAAACAATACCTACGTGAGTAATTATTCAAATAGTTTTTATTATGCGACGGCGTATGGTTCATCTATTGTGTACGGAACATACACACCACCAGTACAAAGTAGTGAGAAGAAAATACTTTCATTTGAGATTCGTGATGCAAACGATGATGTTTCTGTCTCTCTTGATGAATCACTTCATACGGGACTCATTTCCGTACCATTTGAAGTTGATGTAACGACACTTATTCCGGAGATTACCGTTTCTGACCATGCGACTATTTCACCTGCATCTGGTATCGTGACTGATTTTTCTTCTCCTGTTTCGTATGTGGTAATGGCAGAAAATGGTACGACTATAACCTATCTGGTAACTGCAGAAATTCGCCCAGAAATTGTGCTTCCTCCTACTCTCGATACAACACCCCCACTTATCGAAAACTACACAGTGAATGGAAGTGAGGAAGTGACGACAGTTGACCCTATATCAAATCCTGTGACACTCGTATTTACCGCCAATGAATCTGTCGATTGGGTTTCGATAAAAATAGAAAAATCTGATGACCCTCTCGTGTATAAAATGTTCTATTCAGGTGGAACATGTATCGATGGAGAATTGACGTGTACAAAGGTATGGCGTGATACATCAAAGGGTCTTCTCTCGAGTGGGGAATATCGCATCAAGATGTATATGAAAGATACTGCAGGGAATACCTATCGAGAATATCTCTCTCCTTCGAAAATTATCGTAGATACTCCATAGTACCTGAATCTGATATACTATATATATGATTACAAAGCATTCAATGAAGATGATACTTGCATTCTCGGCAGTAATCGTACTTGGATTGGTGACTTTGACGATTCTTGACGGAATGAAATAACGGGTGTATAGTATCACTTGTACGCCGTAGACAGCAGGCAGCACGCAATGCGTGCAAGTTTAAGGTAAAAAGTTTTTAAAGTTAAAAGTAGATACAAATGCATTTTTGATTTACTTTATAACTTTATAACTTTATTAACTTTTGACTTAGTAAGCCCTGCCGAGGTCACTCACTTTACCTTTTAGGTATTGAAGATGATTTTACGCGGCCTTACAAGGTCGATTTTTTAATTTAGAAATTAAGGAGCAGGGCGACTATAATTTCGTAACCCTGTTAAATGATTTCAAATTTAATGACGAAGTTTTACTACATTTACGTACTTCGCTCACACAAAGATTCCAATTTTTATGTTGGTTTCACTGAAAATTTGAAATCACGATTTGAGCAACATTCGCACGGTCAAGTGTCTTCAACAAAAGACAGGAGGCCTCTCGAAATAATTTATTCAGAAGCATGTCTCAATAAGAAAGATGCTTTGCATCGAGAAAAATATTTAAAGACATATCATGGTAAATTATTTCTTAGGAATCGTCTTAAATCGTATTTAACAGGGTGAATTCAATCGCTCCGCTCATGAATTCATGGCATTAAAAAAACAAAAGAAAACAGAAATTGTTTCAACACTTGATGCTTCATTGAAGGACGCACAATCTGTTGTCTTTGTGAAGTTTGATAAGTTGACTGTGGCGGATGTGAACACACTTCGTCGCAATCTTCAAAAAGAAGATATTGGATACATGGTTGCAAAGAAGACGCTCTTGAAGCGTGCACTTGCGACTCGTGGTATCGAAGGTGAACTTCCAGAACTTCCTGGTCAGATCGCAGTTGCGTACGGTACAGATTTACTTGCTCCGGCTCGTGAAGTGTATGCGTTCCAAAAAGGACACAAGGAAAATATTTCCATCGTTGGTGGAATGTTTGAAGGGAAGTACATGGACAAGGTACAAATGGAATCTATTGCAACAATTCCTCCACGCGAGGTATTGCTCTCACAGATTGCATACTTGCTCAAGTCACCACTACAACGTCTTGCTATTGCAGTTAATGCAGTTGCGGGAACGAAGTAATAACATTACAAAAATTAATTTATATTTATTATGTCAAAATTTGATTCATTTCTTTCAGAACTCGAAGGTGCTTCAGTTCTCGAACTCAATGACCTCGTAAAGGCTATTGAAGAAAAATTTGGAGTTTCAGCAGCTGCGGTTGCTGCTGCTCCAGCTGCAGGCGCAGGCGCTGATGCAGGTGCAGAAGTTAAGGATTCATTTACTGTTGAACTAACAGCAGCAGGTGAGCAGAAGATTGCAGTTATGAAAGTTGTTAAGGAAGTTCTCGCTCTTGGTCTCAAGGAAGCGAAGGACCTCGTTGATGGCGCTCCATCTGTTCTCAAGGACGGTATGAAGAAAGCAGAAGCTGAAGATTTCAAAAAGAAAATCGAAGAAGCTGGTGGTACTGTTACACTCAAGTAATTTACTTCTGAAACTAAACAAAAAACACCCTATGGGTGTTTTTTGTTTTTGCTTTCTCGCGAGCTGTAAATGCCCCTTTTAGGGTGCATTTTTTAGTGCTTGATACTACCCGAAACTTGGCGTATACTAGGCGGTACATGGATCCTGTTAGAAGCCGCGGTCACGGTTTGCGAAAACGGGAAAATCATTTTTAGTAATAAATTTTTAATTGT
>JAGOOZ010000019.1 GCA_017992215.1 Minisyncoccota bacterium | reverse complement strand
TGTGAATCATTTTGCTTCGCGATTGAGTTATCAATCAATGCGTCACACGCTTCTTGGAGAATACGCTTTTCGTTACGGAGGATTACATCAGGTGCACCGATTTCCTTCAACTTCTTGAGACGATTATTACGATTGATAACACGTCGATACAAGTCGTTCAAATCAGATGTCGCATGACGACCACCATCGAGCGCAACCATAGGGCGAAGTGCTGGTGGGATCACTGGAATACGAGTAAGGAACATCCATTCTGGGCGAAGGTTTGACTGAAGCATTGAACGAATGAGGGACAAACGCTTTTCGAGTTTTTCCTTGTCGAGTGTACTTGCTTTTGGAATCTGTGCGAGTGTTTCTTCTTTGAGTTTTTCAAGATCAAGTTTCTTGAATAGTGTATAGATTGCTTCTGCACCAATACTTGCCTCAAAAGAACTTCCGTATTTTATACCGTAGTGATGATATGCGATTTCATTGAGTACTTTACCAACAACAATTTCGTTGATTTCACGTTTTGTATTGAGCAATAATTCTTTGAGTTTTTCTTTTCCTTCTTCGTCTGGAGTACTCTTAATCTTTGCCTTGAATTCACTTTCGAGATTCTTGATGATTTCTTCTTTTTCATCTGAGTGAACAGCCGTAATAATATATCCAGCGAAATAAATAACTTTTTCAAGTTCATTGACTGGAATATTGAGAAGAACTGACATTCGTGATGGAACACCACGGAGGAACCAGATATGTGCGACTGGAGACGCAAGATCAATGTGACCCATACGTTCACGTCGAACAATAGAACGAGTTACCTCAACGCCACATTTTTCACACACGATATCCTTGTAGCGGATTCGGCGATATTTTCCACAGTAACATTCGTAATCCTTTTCTGGACCAAAAATACGTTCATCAAAGAGACCAGAACGTTCTGAGCGACCAGTACGATAGTTAATCGTTTCTGGTTTTGTAACTTCACCATATGACCATTCAAGAATACGCTCTGGAGACGAAAGAGAGAGTGTAATTGAATCAAAATCTGTTGTATCAATTGTTTTCATAGAGAAATAATAGTTAGGAGTAATCGTTAGTCGTTCGACTTTTTCAAATCAACATCGAGAGCAAGTCCACGGAGGTATGAGAGAAGGACATTAAATGATGCTGGTACGTTTGGCTCACCGATTGGATTGCCTTTGATAATTGCGTCGAATGTCTGCGATCGACCAATGATATCGTCAGATTTAATTGTAAGCATTTCACGAAGTGTGTGTGCAGCGCCGTGACCTTCAAGTGCCCAGACTTCCATTTCCCCAAATCGCTGACCTCCACCTTGAGCTTTACCTCCGAGTGGCTGTTGTGTGATAAGTGAGTATGGTCCGATAGAACGCATGTGCAATTTGTCTTCAACCATGTGGTGAAGTTTCAACATGTACATATATCCAATAGCAACATCCTGATCAAATGCATCGCCAGTGCGACCATCATAGAGTGTTACCTTTCCAGTCTCTGGAAGACCTGACTTTACGAGTTCAGCTTTGATTTCTGGAACAGTTGCCGATGAAAACGGAGGAACGATTGCCTGATACCCAAGTGTGTGAGCAGCATATCCGAGGTGCATTTCAAGAATCTGCCCAAGGTTCATACGAGATGGAACACCGAGTGGTGTAAGGATGATATCGATAGGTGTACCATCGGCCATAAATGGCATTTCTTCTTCTGGCAAAATAACAGAGATAACACCCTTGTTACCGTGACGACCTGCGAGCTTATCACCCACAGAAATATTTCGAATCTGTGCGATTTCAACAACAATACGCTTGATAATACCTGATTCAAGATTGTGACCTTGGTCACGAGAAAAGATTTTAACACCGACAACACGACCCTTTTTACCGTGTTCAAGACGAAGTGATGTATCTTTCACGTCACGAGCCTTTTCAGTAAAGATTGATCGGAGGAGTCGTTCTTCTGGAGTAAGTTCTGTCTCACCCTTTGGTGTAATCTTACCTACCAAAATATCATTTTCACGAACTTCAGCACCAACAACGATAATACCGTCTTCGTCGAGGTCTTTGAGTTTGTTTTCACCAACGTTTGGAATATCACGTGTTGTGATTTCTGGTCCGAGTTTTGTATCACGAACATTACATACGAATTCAGTAACATAAATACTTGTAAACTTACTTTGTTTTACGAGTCGTTCTGAGAGAATAATCGCGTCTTCGTAGTTTGCTCCACCCCATGACATAAATGCTACAAGTGCGTTTTGTCCAAGCGCAATCTGACCACGGTCAGTTGTTGATGTATCAGCGAGTACCTGACCTTTTTTTACATGATCACCCATTGAGACACTTGGTCGCTGGTGCAATACAGAGAAGTTGTTTGTTCGAGAAAATGCAATCAACGGATATGTATGATCTTTGCCTTTTTCATCTTTTACAGTGATTTTCTTTGCATCAACATATGAGATTGTACCTGAAACTTCTGCAACAATAAGACGCCCTGAATCACGTGATGCAAGCTCTTCCATGCCTGTCGCAACAAGCGGTGCTTCAGGAACGATACATGGAAGCGCCTGCTTTTGCATGTTACTTCCCATGAGTGTTCGGTGAGCGTCATCGTGTTCGAGGAATGGAATCATTGATGTCGCAACAGAGAATGCTTGGTTTGTCGCAACGTCGATAAAGTCAATTTCTTTTTTATCAATAAGACCTGGATTTGTAGAGAGACGAGCTTCCACTTTGTCTTCGAGAATATTTCCCTTCTCATCATAACTAATACCAGAGTGAGCAATGTTGTATTTTTCTTCTTCAAGTGCGTTCAAATACACCACTTCATTTGTGATTTTTCCATTTTTTACTTTTACGTATGGAGTTTCAATAATACCGAATTCATTAATCTTTGCGTATGTTGAAAGGTGAAGAATAAGACCAATGTTTGGACCTTCTGGAGTGTGAATAGGACACACACGACCATAGTGCGATGTGTGTACGTCACGCACTTCGAGACCTGCTCGTTCACGAGTGAGACCTCCTGGACCAAGCGCTGAGAGTGTACGAAGGTGTTCAACTTCGGCCATCACATTTTCTTGGTTCATAAACTGTGACAACTGGTTTGCAGTAAAGAATTCTTTAATACGAGCCTGAAGTGGACGCTGGTTGATGATTTGGATTGGAAGTGTTGTTCCAACATCAATCGTCGACATACGGTCCTGAATATTACGCTTAATCTGCGCCATACCCATACGAACTTTTTGCTGGAGCATTTCGCCAACATAACGAACACGACGCTGACCAAGGTGATCAATATCATCCGCTGTCGCATGAGGTGTGTTATTTAAAAGAATGATATGTGAAATGATTGCAACAACATCATCAGATGAAATAGTTCGACGTTGCATCTCCTTGTCAGACATATCTTTTTCAAAACGCTTGTTGAAACGGAAACGACCAACCGGAGAGAGGTCGTATCGCTCAGCAGAAAGAAGCATCGTGATAAATTCACGTGCGTTATCTGGGGTTGCGAGGTCTCCATCACGAAGACGCTTGTAGATTTCAATAAATGAGTCTGAAAGAGTTTTAGCAGGGTCTTTTTCGAGACATACTTTAAGTGCGGTCAACACTTCTTCTGATGCAGATTTACCAAATGCTTTTGTGATTGCTTCGTCTGTTGTAAGTCCGAGTACGCGGAGAAGAGACGCAACAGAGAATTTACGTTTCTTGTCGATACGGACATATACTGCTCCATCTGCATCTGATTCTATTTCAATCCATACACCACGTGCAGGAATGATTTTTGCACCGAAATATCGCTTACCCTTTTGTTCTTGTTCTGTGAAAAATACACCGAATGAACGAGTAAGTTGTGGGACAATAACACGTTCAACACCATTGATGATGAATGTACCGTGCTTTGTCATAAGAGGAACATCGGCCATAAAGATTTCTTGTTCTTTTGATGTACCAATACTCTTATTAAGCAATCGAACACGAGCCTTCAAGCCACCTTCATAGGTAAGTTTGTTTACTTTTGTATATTCTTCATCAAACTTTGGTTCCCCAAGTGAGAATGAAACAAAATCAAGTTGAAACTTTTTATCTGAGTAATCATTGATAGGAGAAAATTCCTTGAATACTTCTTTGATACCTGTCTCAACCAACCAGTTAAACGAAACGAGTTGATTTTCGATAAGATTCGGGAACTCGACCAACGGTTTTTTGTACCGTGCAAAATACTTCTTCTCTCGTGTTGCTGTTTTTTTCATATCGATAAGAAAATCAAAAGTACATACATGACACCACGGTGAGTAGTGTGAGATATGTAATTTTAAACACAAAAAAGACAGTGGGTGACCAAACCCATCTGTCGACTAGTATATATAATTGGCAGTGATATTGTTTTTTAACACAAAACGCCGATTACGGACTTATAAAGTAGTGATTGATCTGCCATAACTCAATCGATATTCACTGGGAGTAATCCTATATCAAATCTACCTTTTTGTCAAATAAAAAGACCTTCACAGAGAAGGCCTTTTTAAAATACTGATTCTACAAAGAAGAAAGAGTTCCGGTGATGGGTAGATCCCTAAAATTAAGAAGCGGTGAGATTTCAATAATATCAAGAATCGGGATTGTAATCCCCTTTGGCATCATTGGTGTATCTAACGGTACATACACACATTCTTTTTGCGCGTCATTTGATTTTTGTAACACTAACAGCGTAGGGGTAATCAACTGATCATGAATATCAACAGAATCAATCTGTACGTACATTCCCTTTCGCAATTGCTGTATTAAAAAATCATAGCTTATGAGATGCTCCATGCGTTTCATACCATCTTGGGTAAGTGATAGACTCACAGGAATCTTTTGTTCTGAAATGAACTGAATAATTGCAAGCTTTCCTTGAGGAGGAGCTTGATTAAAAATAACTGATGCACTACTCATACGGAATGGTTGGTTTAGAGGTGTGAAAAATAGAATATCATTTTCTTCTATTCTAAATGAATAAAGTCACGAAATCAAATTATGACTTTAAATTTTTTATTCCAACAAATAATCAACGACGTTTTCAATATATACCTCACGAGAAAAATCAGTTATAGAAAAAAATTATACCACTTCAAGAAAAACTAAAACTATTGACTATTTATAATAAATGTTTTATTATAAAACCAAACAAAATATCCATATAGGTGGGAGTACAACACGTAATCGTCTATGCCGGTGAGACCGAACAGGACGGACAGGAATGCGGACCTGAAACACGCAGGCGGTGCGAGCGAGCAATAGAACTCGCTCAACAAATCAAAAACAAGGGAGATTCTGTGTACATGATATTTGCAGCAGGAATAAGACCAGATAAACCACACTACCCTCAACTCAAAGAGGTGATGCGGAGGTACGTACGCACTAGTCTACCAGCGTCATTCCCCATAGATACAGTGACCACTGAAACTGACGCATGGGGAACGTTTACTGAAAGTAAATCTGCTGAAATTGAAATTAAAAATCAACAGATTTCAGAAGTATATGTTGTATCATCATGGTATCACATTCCTCGAATCATTCTTATCTGGAAATTAATCGGAAATTACAAAATACATCCGATTGCAGCAAAATCACCAAAAGTACAATCTTTCTTTCTTGAATTGCTCAAAATGATTAAAGTGTGTATTGATTATTATCGATATTAAACGCTTACAAAAACCCCTCATAAGAGGGGTTTTTTATTTTTCCATTCATCTATCTTTTTATGATCACCAGAAAGCAACACTTTTGGCACGCTGTATTTTTTACCATTATGAACAAAGACTTCTGGTCGAGTATATACTTCACTTGAGGACACTCGTTCTTCTTCACGAGAATCAAAATTCCCAAGCACACCCTCTACCTGTCGAGAGATTGAATCAATCAAAACCATTGCGGGAATTTCTCCACCAGTCAGAACATAGTCACCTATAGATAATTTTTGAATTTTAAATTTTAAATTTTTAAACACCATATCTACACGTGCATCTATCCCCTCGTATCGTCCACAAATCATAATGATATCTGTGTATTTTTTTGAAAACTGCTTAGCAAGTACTGTTGTAAACTTCTCTGCAGATGGAACAAAATTAATGATTAGAAGTTTTGTATTTTTTCTCTTAGAGATTTTCTTAACAGCCGATTCAACTGCTTTGATTATCGGCTCTGCACGCATCACCATACCAGGACCACCGGCATACGGTCGGTCATCAACTTGAAGTGAGATATTACCGTCGGGCCACACTTTCTTGTATTTACCGGTAACGAATTTTCGAGGGTTTGTAAAAGAAACAGAAATCTTCTTTTCTTGTATCGCCCGCCCTAAAATAGACTCGCTGATATACGAGTCAAACATTTCTGGAAATAATGTGATGATATGGAAATTCATAGATATAGTTAGTAACAAGTAGATAGTAGTAAGTAGTAAGAAAAAATGCAAGTAAAAACCTCCGAGATATTCGGAGGTTTTTACTTTTTGTGATATTCCCAAAAATTAATCAAATGATTCCAGATGCAAGGCACCGATGCAGTGAGAAAGCGAATGCATGGAGCTTTCGCAAGACTCATTGAGAGCTTTTCCGTGAGAAAAGATCCAATGAGTGGACTGTTCCTGTAAGGAAATGCGACCAAGATGTAGTAAACCTACATTGCGGGAGCAGACGGAATCGGTAACGACGCAGATGGGATTAGTTGGTTAATTTTAAATTCCCTTCAAGTCTTCAAGTGCTTCATCCACAGACCGTGATGCCTCACTTGGAGCACTCATTTGGTGAGTACCACCTTCTGGTTCATTAATTTTCAAATTGACACGAGCATTATTCTTCATACCAATTACACGAAGAAGTGTACGGATTGCTTTTGCAGTATTACCTTGTCGGCCAATAATTTTACCCATATCTGCTGGGTTTACAGTCATTGTAATAAGAACACCCATTTCATCTACCGTTCGGTCAATTTTCACATCATCAGGGAAATCAACCAATGCTTTTACAACATATTCGAGAAATCCTTTATCGTCTGTCATAATAATCGCTTACGTATTATTCTTAAAATCTCTGCAGTGTATCGACTACAACCTGCTTCAATAAAAGTATATCACAGAGAATATTTTACTCGCAATACAAAATCCCCACATGTCTGACATGTGGGGATTTTGTATTTATGCGTTCTTTAATTCTTTTCGGTTCTTTGTAGGAGATTTTCTTGGAAGTACATTCTTCTTCTTACCTTCAATGATTTTTTCTGCGACGAGGAAGTTGTGAACTGTTTCAGATGCCTGTGCACCAACACTCATCCAGTGCTTGATACGATCAGCTTTCAGAATGATGTCACCACCCTTCACATTGTATGAACCAAGAACTTCTTTAAATTTACCACTCTTGGCAGCATTTTTAGAGTCAGTCAAAACAACCCGAAATGATGGGTTATTCTTGCGTCCTGTTCGTTGTAGTCTGATTTTTAACATAGGGCTATCCTACCATAGAGAAAGACAATAATCAAGTATTTTCGAGATATGTGCTATACTGCCGTTATGACAAAAGGCCAAACAGACGCTCCCGCGAGCGACCATTTCCAAGAAGGAAGTATTCATATATCCCACAAAGGTATAGGATTTGTTCGTGTAAAAGGTACAAATGACAGTATAGAGATAGACCATGCATTCCTAAATACAGCATGTAACGGAGATATTGTTCGTGTTCTTCTCCACCCTCTTTCTAAAGACGGCGTCCAAACTGGACGAGTTGAATCAATCATCAGACGTTCCAATCGTGGATTTTCAGGTATTATCGAAAAAGAAAATGATATGTATTTTTTGATTCCAAGTGATTTAAAAATGTATACCGATATCATCATCCCGACAGACAAACTCGCTGGTGCAACGGTTGGACAAAAAGTATTCGTTGTTATTACACAATGGAACGATCCCAAAAAAGCACCTATTGGTGAAGTAACAAAAATTCTTGGTTCTCCAATGGAGCACAATGCTGAAATGGAAGCAATCGCACTTGAAAAAGGTTTCGACGCAGATTTTCCACCTCATGTTGTACAAGAATCTGAAGCAATAGCAAAACGTGGTGTAACCGAAGAAGATATGCGTGACCGCAGAGATATGCGTGACACCACAACGTTCACCATCGACCCCGAAGATGCAAAAGATTTCGATGATGCACTTTCATTTAAGGTGCTTCCAAATGGCAACTTCGAAATAGGTGTCCATATTGCAGATGTATCACATTATGTCCGACCAAAAACAGCACTCGATGATGAAGCAAAACACCGCGGAACATCTGTATATCTTGTCGACCGTACTATCC
>JAGOOZ010000002.1 GCA_017992215.1 Minisyncoccota bacterium | reverse complement strand
GCTTTCTGTGTGAGATTCGAAAACCTTGAGTATATTTATGAGAATGTAATCATTCGAAGAAATACGAAAGGTGTACAGAATCTGTAAGATTCGAAACGCGTACTCGCGGTCTCACCGCCTCCGCAAATTAATGAGCGTTTTCGCGATTATAATTTGCGAGAGTGTAGTTCAAGGGGTAAAGCGACTATGAAACCACCTCTACAGTTCATCTATTGAATGATAAAAATGAAGTTGTTGAGGTAATAGCAACAGGAACTCCAAATTTCACTAGAGCAAAGGATATTATAGGTTATAGGTACTATATAAGCAAAGAAACATATTATTATTCCTAATCAACATCCATAATTTATGACAAGAAAAGATGATATAGAAGCTCTTTTAGAAAGAGCGGAAAAAGCAGAACTAAAACTTACTGAAGAATATAATAAATCACTTCATGATAAGACAATCAGTAGTGATTTAAAAATTGATATAAAAGATTATTTTAGCAATCTTCGTTCTATATTAGATTATTTAGCTCACAATATTGTAGAGAAGTACTGTCCAAATGCTGACCCTAAAGATAGGCTCTATTTTCCTATTGGTTCAGACCAAAGTTCTTTTGAGGGAATTATGAGAAAATCATATCCTGACCTTAGTCTAAGCTCTGCAAAGGTTTATAGTATTTTGGAAAATATTCAGCCATATCAAAAACCAGAAAATAGATGGCTCAGTTCTTTCAATAAAATTAATAATGAAAATAAACATTCCCAACTAACTCCCCAGAAAAGAACAGAAACAAAGAGAGTAAATGTGCAAATCAATAATGGAGGTTCTGTTTCTTAGGACCCCTCTGCTGTGAGATTTGGTTCAGGTGTATTTATCGGAGGGGTGCCAATTAATCCCAGCACACAAATGCCAGTACCTTCAAATACGCAAACAATAATAATTGAAACGTGGGTAGATTTTAAATTTGAAGATACTGATATATCAGCCATTTGGTTAATAAAGGAAAGTTTAAAACATACAAAAGAAGCTTTTCATAGCTTACAGGATGAAATTTAATCTTTAATTTATTGCAAAGCTAGTTCCAACTGCGTACCATACTTCCCGCGAGTATAAAAATGAGTCCGACTTTGGTCGGGCTATTTTTTATTTCGTATGTTATAGACATTAATAGAAACAAAAAAGACTCATGAGTTTCATGAGTCTTTTAGTGTTACTGTTCTTTTTAATTAGGAAACAACATAACAATCACTTGGATGACTCTGGTCGTTCCCTGTGTCCCAATATTCGATTAGAATGCGATCTTCATTAAAATGACGATCCTTGGGAAGGAAAGAAATTTCCAGGTAGCGAGTCAGCAAACACGACCTCTTTTCCAGGTAGATTACTACACTTTTCAATGTCTTAATTTTACCAGAATTGATTAGATCAGAGGCAACCGTCAGGGCATCAACGATGTTGTGCTCTTTGTATAAACCAAAGAGTTCAAGCAACACCCTGAAAGATTCATTGTCCCCAGAAGAGTTTGGTTTTCTCTTGGACTCGTAGTGATGAAAAGACATCGGTAACACATCGCGAGCCCCGATATCATAACCCTTGTAATCCCTCAGAAGATTTTCAAGATTAAAGTGGTGAAGATTTCCACCCTGTCTTTTGTCTTTAAGAGAAGGAAATTTTAATTCCAAATACTCCGGAATGTTTACAATTAATTCAGGAATCGGCTCTAAGGTGATTACTAAATCAGATTTACTAAGACCAAATGTATTGAGTCCTAGTGAGATCATTGATAGCTTGGCATCCAAGTCATCAACGAGGTGAGGATTTGCGATCAATGTTTTTACTGTTTCGTTTGTCCAGCCTCTTTGGGCTAAAAATTCCACTAATTTTTCCATTATGTTAATGTTTTTAAGTTTTTTCTATTATATCACATTTATATATATTTGTAAAGACTCCTACAATTTACCCACAAGGTGTTCTATTTCCAATAAAAGAGGCCTCAGGCGAGTACATAAATGAGTATGGTATTTATGTACAGAATCAGTGAGATTCGAAAAAGATACTCAGACCCCCCTCCCCCAAAAATGCTAAAATAAAACAATGAAAGAAACACTTGCGATTATCGCCGGAATCCTTGCCATCATTGGAAACATTTCATATCTCAAAAGTGTCATCAAAGGAGACGTGCAACCCCACCCCTACACATGGCTTGTGTGGTCCATTGTTTCAATGACGACATTCTTTGGAGGGCTTGCAAAAGGTGCAGGTATCGGCGCTCTCCCCACAGGAATCGCAGAAGGGTTCACTATTCTCATTTTTCTTTTTTCTCTCAAATATCTATTCAAGGGTAGTGCGGGGCCTATTCGTGCTATGGATAATTATTTTCTGGCAATCGCAATCCTCGGATTAATTCCATGGATGATTACAAAAGACCCGACAATTTCTGTAATTATTGTTGTCTGTATCGATATCGTCGCGTTTATACCAACACTTCGCAAAACATGGGCTCGCCCAGAAACAGAACGTCCTCGCCTCTACGAGATGAATGTCGCACGCCATGTACTCACACTCTTCTCGCTCGGAGCATACAATATCGCAACAACACTTCACTCAATTATAATGATACTCATCAACTCATTCATGGTGTACTCGATCAAACGAAAGAAACAGTGATATACTTATAGATATGACATACAATATACATCCATTATTTGTTCACTTCCCCATTGCGTTTCTATTGCTTTATTCACTCATTCGAATACTTCCTTTTGAACGTCTCATTCCTTCTCTTTCATGGAGACACATACAACAGGTACTTCTCCTTGCAGGTATACTTGGAGCGTTTCTTTCAAACACGACAGGAGAACTCGCCGAGCACCTCGTCCGCCCCGAGGAAGCACTCGTAGAAATGCATGCATTCTTTGCACTCGCTTCTACATGGATATATGGATTATTACTTGGAGGAGAAATACTTTTCATACTCAATCCGTATCTTTCAAAAAAGCTTCCTCTTGGTAGCATCTCTACACTTTTGATAAAAATAGAGAAACTCCTCACAAATCGAACACTCACCCTCGTCCTTGCACTACTTGGTGTTGTTGCTATCTCTCTCACGGGACTTCTCGGAGGGGTCATGGTCTACGGCACATCAGCCGACCCGCTTGCTCCTGTTATTTTAAAAATACTTGGGCTAGCATAATCATCTCATTCATACATATATGACACTCATCTCGATTGATATCATTGGACTCTTTATACTCCTCGCGGGTTTTGTTATTGGACTTGGCGCAGTGACTGTTATTGATATTCATGGATTCCTCGGACGCAGATCAAACTATTGGACAGAAGCGACGACACGCACACACAAAGTTACAAAGCCGTTAATATGGATTGGTATCACACTTGCTCTCATTGGAGGAAGTATCTTGTATCGCCACGAACCGTTTGCGGGTATCCCTCTCATCCACACAATCATTGCATGTGTACTCATAATGAACGGATTATTCTTGTCGTTTGAAGTAAGTCCTTTTCTCCTCGCGCGCAAAAAGGATGGGGGCGCGTCCGAACTGCTCCCTCCTTCATGGCAACATAAAATAATGATGAGTCTCCTCATTTCTGATATTGGCTGGTGGGGTGGATTATTTTTACTTGTCGTATACCTTCTCGGATAAATTAAAATAAAAAAGCAGTGAATATATTCACTGCTTTTTTATTTACCGAGTATAGATACCGATACAGGCGAGGGCTGAAATAAAAACACCAAAAAGAAAAATAAATTGCATGCTCATCTATTTCTTTAGATACGTAGCGAGAGCAAGGAGTGACGGTACCCACAACCCAACAAACAATCCTCCATCCTTGTCTCCCATAAACCACATATACACAGCAGCAACAAGAGAGAGACCAGCTGCGATAATAATTAGATTTGTTCCTTTATTCATAGATAAAAATCAACGTTACGTATAATATATAGTATACCACGTATATCGATGCTTTCTTTTATCACACTCCGTGATATCATATATCCCATGAATCCACTCTACGAACAATCAAAAGAACTTCATAAGGCACACCACGGTAAACTCGAAATTATAAGCACTGTCCCCCTCGCCGACCGCGCCGACCTCTCGCTTGCCTATACTCCTGGTGTTGCAGGTGTCTGTGAAGCAATCGCACAGGACCCGAGCACTGCACGTGACTACACAATCAAAAGAAATACCGTCGCTATCGTCTCGGACGGAACAGCAATCCTCGGATTGGGAGACCTCGGCCCACTCGCTGCGATTCCTGTTATGGAAGGAAAGGCAGCGATATTCAAACAATTCGGTGGTGTTGATGCGTTCCCTATCTGTCTCGACACAAAAGATACTGAAGAGATAATCAAAGCAGTTAAACAAATCGCTCCTGTCTTTGGAGGAATTAATCTCGAAGATATCTCTGCGCCACGATGTTTTGAAATAGAAGAACGTCTCCGAAAAGAACTCTCTATTCCCGTCATGCACGATGATCAATGGGGTGCGGCAACTGTCGCACTTTCAGCACTCATAAATGCACTCTCACTCCGCGCACTCACAAAGGAAGAAGCTATTGTTGTACTCTCAGGTGTCGGAGCAGCAGGGGTTGCGACGGGTCGCCTACTTCACACATACGGAATTACACAAACTATTTTCTGTGACAGTAAAGGAATCATTCACAGTGGACGCACAGACCTCACAAAAGAAAAGAAAGAGCTCCTCGCAGGAAGTACCATAGAAGAACGTACGGGTGGATTGGGTGAAGCACTCCGCGATGCACATGTATTTATCGGACTTTCAAAGCCAGGCGTTCTCACCAAAGAAATGATTCACACGATGGCAGAGCGTCCAATTATTTTCGCCCTTGCAAACCCAACACCAGAAATACTCCCCTCTGAGGCAAAGGATGCGGGAGTATTTGTCATGGCGACAGGACGTTCTGATTTCCCAAATCAAATAAACAACTCACTCGTCTTCCCTCACCTTTTCAAAGCAATGCTTGATCACAATATTCCTCAATTTAATAATGAGATTTTTGTACGCGTTGCTGAATCACTCGCTCGTGTTGTGAAAAATCCAACCCCAGAAAATATCATTCCGAGCATGTTTGATACAGATGTATCAAGTGCAGTCTACGACGCAACACTTGCGAAAAAATAGGTTAAGAATTTTGTTGAATTACGTTTTTCCGATTTTCAAAAAACCTATCAATACTAAACATTCCTCCACCTTCGATTGCAATAATCGAAAGAATTCCAAAAAGTGTTACGTGTGAATACACTGATTCTTTGAAAAAGAAAAATGTTGTCGAGAGCACGACGATAGCCACACACGCAGATGTACGAGTATAGAATCCAATAAAAATAAAGATACCAAGAATAAGCTCAATAATTCCGACAGAAAATACCCACATTTCTGGAGACACAGGAATCAGAGACGCTAAGCCATAATTCATCACCACAACTTCAGAAATGTGTGGGTTCAATAATTTTTCATACAAGGCCAAATACGCGAACCCAACACCGACAAGCACACGTACGAGGAGTGCGAGATAATGCCGTTCTATTTTCAAAAATCGTAACAGTGAAATCCCTAAAATATCATCAACCCCTGGACGTGCACTATGGAAAACAAGGAGTCCGAGCGCAAGTGCGAGCACATCGATATTCCCAATGAGATAGATATCCTGTGTGAGCCCGACAATATACAAACCAATAGTGACAAGTGCTGATGGTACGAGCAAGAATCCAAGTAAAAACGCAAAACCAAGCGCAATCTGTATCATTGAGTACCCCCATGCATTTGAAATAATAGGAGAAATGAGAGCCCCCTCTGTCCCCGCTCCGATAAGTAAAATCCCGAGTGAGAGACGAATAATCCACGGAATAAATTCATGATACGAAGTGAGTTTTTCTGACACACCAGAAAAAAAATGCGTAATTCGTTTACTCTTCTTAGAAATGAGTACCACAAGAAGAATACCAATGACGGTCCCCACCATGAGCAAGAGATTTGATGGTTCAGAAAAAACTCCCATGAGATAGCTTGTATCGGGTCCGAGGTTTTCTGATAATTCACTAGGAGAAACAACATACGCCACGTGTGCATGTGTTAAAAATGGCATACAAGCAAAAAGAGAAAGTGTAAGAAATTTGTATATTTTATTCATATCCATAGTATACACCAAGCTAGGAGTGCTATCACGGAAGGTTAATTTAAGGTATACTTGTATATGTGAGTCGACAATTATTTATCAAACAATATACCAAACTATTACTATGTGGGAAAAAAATCGTACAGTAATAATTCTTGTTCTTTTGGTTATTGCTTTCATCGCATATTTCTCTTTTTCTGATCGCACACCAGCAGGTGAAACGATTATGGATCTCGCAGTTCAAAATGAGACAATAGAAGACGAAGGTATTCTCGAAGACGAATTACAAGTAAACGAATTAGACTATCCAGACATGGAGACGCTAATCATAGAAAACAATGAAATATTTTAATCTCAAAAAAATAGGCGCGACTACTCTTGTTGCATTCTCTCTTCTTCCAATGATGGCATTTGCAGAAGACACAAAAGTAACATCAACCGTGCGTTCTGCATCAACAACGCAATCAAAAGGAACAGCTACTTCATCCGCAAATTTTTGTGCTCGAATCAATGATGCATCAAAGAAATTTACAGAACAAATCAAAGACATCGAAACAAAAAACGCAGACGCACTTAGTAAAAAGAGCGAGAATCTCGCACAAAGAGAATCACAAGTAAACGCCAAAAAGGCCGAGGCTCGTTTCAAGTCAGACAGTAAACGAGTTGCGAACTGGGGCAAAATGGAAGCACAAGTAAAAAATGATGAACAAAAAGCTGCCCTTGCTACATACAAGACAACAGTAGAGCAGGCACTTGAAACACGTAGAATTGCTGTTGATACAGCAGTTACAACATACCAGACTGGTGTTACGAGTATCCTCAGTGGACATACTGCATCTGTCACAACAGCAATAACAACATTTAAGACATCAGTAGAACAAGCACTTGCAAAAGCAAAAGCTGACTGTGCAAAGGGTGTTTCAGGTAAAAATGCTCAAGCAACATTTAGTAAGACTATCAACAATGCACGCAAGATGATTCAAGATGCACGAAAGAACAACGAAAAGAATCCTGCTGTTCTTGAATTAAAGAAAGCTCGTGATGAAGCTATCAAAGCAGCAGAACAAGCATTCAAAAATACAACAACACAGGCTCGTCTTGATCTCCAAGCAGCACTCAAGAAATAAAATATATTTCATAAAACACCCTGACTTCGGTCAGGGTGTTTTATTTTCACCCTTGGATGGTATACTTACTCATATGGAAGAAATACGTCTCGATACAATTACATGGAGCATCCCTGAATACGACCATAAAGACCGTAGTGTTGATTGGTTTTGGGGTGTCGGCATTGCAATCTTTCTCGCATTTGGTATTGCGCTTTTCACGGGAAATTATATGTTTGGACTTTTTATTCTTGTTGCTGGTGGCTCACTCATGCTTTTCTCTGCTCGTCCCCCACAGAATATATCTATCACAATAGAAACAAATGGATTCACTATGGGCACCGAATCATATGGATGGAAAAAGGTACTAGGATTCAAAATCAAAAAAGACAACACAGGGGCCAAGCTCATTGTGCATATTGATAAAAAGTTTCTCCCTGTGTATACACTCAGACTCCCAAATGAACTTGTCGCACAGGTAAATGAAAATCTCCTGAAGGTTGTACCCCTCGAAGAAGAACTCGATGAATCACCATCAATGGTATTCATGGAAAAAATTGGTCTCTAGTCTATCATCACAATGAAAACAGCAATCATTATTCACGGAATGCCAGAGAAAGATGAATATCTTACCCTTGGTCCAGTGCGGTCACTAGAATCACACTTTCTTCCGTGGATAAAAAAACAACTCGAACAAAGAGGATTCCAAGCAGAGAACCCTCATATGCCTGTACCGTACAACCCAGAATACAATGCATGGAAAGAAGTATTTGAACGATTCCCTCTCACTGAAGAGACGACTCTCATTGGGCACTCATGCGGTGCTGGTTTTATTGTTCGATATCTAAGTGAAAATAATATACATGTTGGCAAGGTTGTGCTTGTCGCTCCATGGATTGATCCTGACAAAATACTCGAAACGGGAATGTTTGATTTTACACCAGATGAAAATTTAGTTTCAAAAACAAAGGGTGTCACTATTTTTAATTCAGATGATGACATGGAGGAAGTACAGAAAAGCGTAAAGATACTTACAGAGAAAATAAAAAATATAGAAGTTAGAGAATTTCAAAACATGGGACATTTCTGTTTTGAAGATATGGGAACAGAAGAATTTCCGAAGTTACTGGAGGAGGTGTTAAAGTAAATTAAATCCCGGCAGGGTAATCTCGCCAACGGCGCGTGATTGGTGGTTTTGTAATCAAAACAACACCAACGGTAGGACCGCGAGTACGCATATCGACCCTTACCCAGTAGGTGATTGTACTCAATCACAGGATCAGTACACCTTTTCCGTTCGTGAGTACACTCACACGGAAAAGGTTTTCGATTCCTGCACAGAAGACATGCAGATGTCTTCTTCGGGATCACCCAAAGAAAAAGGCTGTCTATCAAAGACAGCTCTTTTTCTAACGGGTGAGCCTAGTCGTGGTGCGACCGTGGGGTTCCTTACTCCACAAGGCTTTTTCATGCATTTTCATTATACCTAAATGAACCTTGTCGAGCGACAAAAAGTGACAAAAGTGACACAGGTTTAAGTAAAAAGGTTACAGATTGCTGTAACATTTTTACTATTATGGATTTAATCGCTTAACATCTCTTGGAAGATAAGTCGCCTCGCGAACGTTTGGCAGGTCGAGGATTTTCATAATGAATCGTCCAGGGCCAATACCTGCACCTCCATGTGGAGGGCATCCCCAGCGGAAAAAGTTGAGATAATCTTTCAGTTCTTCAAATGACATCCCTTTTTCCTTTGCTTGTTTTTCAAGAATCTCAATGCGATGTTCGCGTTGAGCGAGTGTTGTTACTTCGATTCCTTTAAACAAAAGGTCTGCGCGCTTGCCACGACCCTCCTCGTTGCGCATATGGTAAAAGGCACTTTTTGATACATGGTATTCAGTAATGAATACGAAGTCGTGGTTGTGTTTTTCTCGCACATATTCACTGATAGCCCGTTCTTCTTCTGGAGAGAGATCGTGTTCTTCTCCGCTTGCCACGCCACGCTCTGCAAGTATCCTTTTTGCTTCAACCATAGTGATCTGCGGAAAAGGCATACTAGGGATTTCTAGACGAAGCTCTGGGAACTTTTCCTTTAATCTAGTAAATCCGGAAACAATCATGTTTTCCTCGGCAACAATGATGTCTTGATGAGATTCAATGTACGCCATTTCAAAATCCCAACCAGTAAATTCGGTAAGGTGTCGAGTAGTAAATGAAAGCTCTGCGCGGAATACGGGGCCTGTCATAAACACTTTTTCAAAACCACTTGCAATAGCCATTTGCTTATAGAATTGCGGTGATTGTGCAAGATATGCTTTGCGGTCAAAGTAGTTTACTTCAAATACCTCAGCGCCAGTTTCGCTTGGCGTTGACATAAATGAAGGTGTATAGATTTGAATAAAATCATTTTTATCCCAGTAGTCACGGAAGCCTTTTTCAAGTTCCGTCCATACTTTGAAAATCTTTAGATGATCGGGCTTGCGAAGATCAATCCAACGATAGTCGAAACGTATAGGCGCTTCAGTTTCTTCTCCGCCTTTCTTTTCAAGAATTGGTATCGGTAGCTGCGCATCGGCAGATGAAAGTACTTCAATTGTACTAACTTCTATTTCATAACCACTAGGTGCCTGCGCTGCCTCTTTCACGAGACCTGTAACCTTCAATACTGATTCTGTGCTAAGTTCCTTAGCAATTTGAAAAGCCTCGACCTGTTCAGCGGTAACGACTGTCTGTAAGATGCCAGTCACATCGCGAACGATAAGGAATGCAATTTTACTCTGCGCACGAATAGTGTGAGCAAAGCCTACGATAGTAGCCTCTTTCCCTGAATATTCAGGAATGTCTTTAATATAGGTTCTTATAATCATATTTATTAGAGATGAAGGAACAAAAATGCCCCTTCGAACTTATGTTGATAAGCTCGCAGGGGCGATAGTATATCGCGGTGCCACCCTACTTTTTTCTCTGGCTCCGTATCGTTGCCTCCCCCTTGTCAGTGGTTCACAGGCTTCAATATGTAGTAAAGTTACTATATCACAAAATAGATTAAAATAAAGAGGTAAAAGCTATTTGCGAGTATGCGACGTATATCTAGTTCTGCATAGTCTTAGCAAAACTATCTTTCTCTGTCATCAATATATGTATGACAGAAATAATAAAAGATAATCTTAAATATTGCTTATACGCCCGCAAATCAACCGAAGACGAAGAAAAGCAAGCCCTTTCCATTGATTCCCAGGTCAAGGAAATGAGCCAAATAGCAGAGCGTGAAGGTTTGAATGTGGTAGAGATCCGTCGTGAATCTCATAGTGCAAAAGAGTCAGGTCAACGACCCGTGTTTGAGGAAATACTAAAAGACATAGACGACGGCATATTCAACGCAATTATTACCTGGGCACCAGATCGTCTTTCAAGAAATGCTGGAGATTTGGGAAAGTTGGTGGATCGTATTGATCAAAAGAAGTTAACTCAAATCAAGACATTCGGGCAAACATTTACTAATTCGCCAAGTGATAAATTCCTCTTGATGATTTTATGCTCTCAAGCAAAACTAGAGAATGACAACAAGAGTATCAATGTGAAGCGAGGAATGAGAGCACGGTGCGAAATGGGATTATGGCCAGTACAACCGCCAACTGGATACAGGAAATCAAACAAGAGACTAGCGAAATGCGAAGTAGAGATTGATCCCGAACGAGCACCAGTAATTAAACAGATTTTTGAGAAAATCGCATACGAACGGTGGAGCGGAATGAGAGTATACTCATGGTTACGGTATGAACTGAATTTCAAAACACATAGAGGGTTTTATCTAAGTCTTGGAAATGTATTTAAAATAATCAACAACACCTTTTATTACGGACGATTTGAGTTTCCACAAGGCAGTGGAAACTGGTACGACGGAAAGCATACGCCAATAATTAGCAAGGAACTTTTTGATGATTGCCGATCAGCAATCAAAACGCAGGTTATAAAAACTCATGGAAAAGAGTTTGCGTTTACTCGAATGGTGAAGTGCGGAATGTGCGGATCAGGTATTACGGCAGACGAGAAATTTAAGAAATTACTAAATGGCGGAGTAAATAGACATGTCTATTATAGATGTACTAAATCTAAAGATAGAAAATGCACAAATCCTGCAATAAACGAAGATGACTTATTAAAAGAATTTCAGAAAATGGCAGGAACTTTGGACCTTAATGAAGTACAACTTAATGAAAAGCTGAATCTTGAAATCAAGAAATTCAAAAAGCTTCAAGCGATGTTTTTAGGAAAGGACAACCCAGCTGATATACAGAAAGTTGATCTCAGAAATTACATGAAGTTCGTTTTGAAAGACGGAACAATTTTAGAAAAACGATCGGTTCTTGATTGTATAAAAAACGATCTAGTTTTGAAAAATAAGATCATAACAGTTAAAGCGTAAAACTAACTTTTCAAACAAAAATAGCTAACGATTATCTCGTTAGCTATTTTTGTTGTTCTTTATAACAAAGGTATTTGATGACCCTTGTCGAGTGCTCGAACTAGCACTCGACTCTGTGATCCCGGCAGGAATCGAACCTGCATCATAACTTCCGCAAAGTTACGTCCTATCCATTGAACGACGGGACCAAACTATGTACCTAATAGATACATGAGTAAACAAGTATCAATCTACACTATTCGACCCCAAATCGCAATATCTATTTTCCCTCAGCCCATTCCTTGAGTTCGTCGTAGGTCACCTCCCCGCAGACAGTTTTCTTTGTTTTTTGATTTACAAAAAATGGTACTCCCCCACACGGCTCATCTTCGCAGTCCATTTTTACAAATAATTCTTCGTTGTCTTTATTGTGCCAGCATTCAACTTTTTCTATTTCAAAACCTTCACCACACAATCGGTCGACAAGTTTCTCCATTTTCTGACAATGAGGACATTCGAGTCCATAAAAGAAAAGTAAGTTTTTGGTATTCATCCGCCTAAACTTTCAAACTTATTCATGTCTATTACAAAATAGTATGCAACAAGAAAGAAAAAATATTATTAATACTACCCGCTAAAAGTTTTTGGCGGACAAGTTCCCTCATTATACCCTTCTAATCCTTAAATCAAAATCTCCCCGACCAAGTCGGGGAGATTTTGATTATTTTGTGATCTTTGAAAGACGAGCCTTTTTGCGAGATGCGTTATTTTTCTTGATAACACCCTTCTTTGCTGCCTTGTCGATTGCACTGTATGCACTTGGGAGAAGCTTCTTTGCTTCGTCCTTTTTCTTTTCTTTTACGAGCTTCTCAATACCTTTGATTGATTCCTTGAGAGCTTTCTTTCGGCGATCATTAACTCCCTTTTTTACAAGAGAACTTCGAAGCGCCTTTTTTGCTGATTTTGTAATTGGCATGTGACTGATTTTTAAGGAGTGGAACGACTATAAAAATTGTCATCCCGCTCCATAATTTCATTAATTTAATAATAAGTATAGATAAACATTAAAATGAACACGTATTGCTATCTGAAGCGCGGGGCCGAATAGGCCAACCAGTTTTTCGCTAAGCGCTTCACCCCTCGTATGTCTTTCAAATTATGGGGCTGGGATAGTAATCTTACAAATCTGAGACACAGACATATAAGAACCTAGTAACAATACCAGAAAAAATCAGAAAAGTAAACGCTCTCTAAATTATCAAAAAACGAGTATACTATACACATGATCCCGTTAGAGACCGCGGTCACGGTTTACTAAATACGGGTATACATTTAATTATTTACTTATTTTCACAACACAGCAAAACGGTTCCTTACATATGGACCGCGACCTGTCTCTAACGGGATGATTGCACGAATCGAAGGCACTATTATTCATACGACTGACAAGTTTTTCGTTATTGACGTTAATGGTGTTGGATATAAAGTATTTATTACAACTGATACTGTGGGTGCATATGGCATGGGCGACACGGTCGCACTTTGGACATATACGGCTGTCCGCGAAAACTCTCTCGACCTCTATGGATTCGCAACGATAGATGAATTATCATTCTTCGAACTCCTCCTTGATGTTTCTGGTATTGGACCCAAGTCTGCCCTCTCGATTCTCGCTGTCGCTTCAATTGATACACTCAAAAAAGCGATTGCAACTGGTGACACAAGCTATCTCAACAAGGTTTCTGGTATTGGTAGAAAAACAGCGGATAAAATAGTTCTCGAACTACGTGATAAATTAAAAGCACATACTGGTGGTAGCCACACACCAGGTGTGCTTCGAGAAGAAAGTGATATCATCGAAGCCCTCAAAGCTCTCGGCTATTCACAAAACGAAGCTCGTGATGCACTCAAGCAAATCCCCCCTTCTATCGAAGGAACAAATGCACGAATCAAAGAAGCACTCAAAATTTTAGGAGGAAAATAATTTATGCCGGAACTCCCAGAAGTTACAACGACAACAAAAGGATTACAGAAAGTCCTTCCTGGACTTTCTTTTGTTGATGCATGGACGGACCTTGCGAAGAAAAATCCAATCAAACAATTTGAGGGTACGCTCAAAGACGAAACATTTTACAAAAAATTTAAAAAGGAAATTATTGGTGCAAAAGTTTTAAACGTTGAACGTCGAGCGAAAAATATCCTCATTAATCTTTCCAACAACAAAACAATTCTCATCCACCTGAAAATGACCGGTCACCTCCTCTACGGGAACTATGTGTTTCATAAAAAAGAAAATACCTGGACACCAACACATGACGAGCGTGAAGCATTCCATGACCCATATAATAGATTCATTCACGTCGTCTTCACACTTTCAAATGGTAAACACCTCGCATTTTGTGATGCACGTAAATTTGGCAAAGTAACGCTACTCGATACAGACACGGCTCATGACACAAGTCACTTGAAAAGTATCGGACCCGAACCGCTTGATGCACGTTTCACCTTCTCTATATTTAAGGAACGTATCATGCGCAAACTAAATGGAAACATAAAAACAGTGTTGATGGATCAGACAAACATCGCGGGTGTAGGGAATATTTATTCTGATGAAGCACTCTGGCTCGCCGGTATTCACCCAGAATCAAAACCAAAAGCTACTCCGTTCACCTCTATGAAACAACTCTATGATGCTGTGAAAGAAGTTCTCAACAAGGGAATTGATTTCGGAGGTGATTCAACATCGGACTATCGAGACATCAATGGTATGCGAGGACGATTCCAGGGTGAGCATAATGCGTATCGGAAGACGAAAGAGAAATGTAGCAAGCGTGGATGTAAAGGTGTTATACTACGAAAAGTCATCGGTGGACGGAGTGCGCACTTCTGCTCAGTTCATCAAAAATTATTCACATAATAAACTATTTATTGTATGGCACACGGAGGCGGGGGTGGAGATGATTTTCCAAAAATGCTTTTAATCTTTCTTGTTGTACTCTTTTTTGTATGGCTTCTTACGGGAGGGTATCAAAACGAATCAGCACAGAAACCGTTTATTACACCACTGACTGACAAGGACAATCCAGGCTCAGTGTATGGACCAGAAGATCTTCCAAAGAACTACAGAGAAGAATAATAAAACACCCCACATGGGGTGTTTTATTATTAAGAGAGCGCAGAGAATAATACAATTCCCCCTGCAACAGAAACATTGAGTGACTCCTTTTTTCCCTTCATTGGAATCTCGGCGATAACATCACACTCAGTAAGAATACGAGAAGAAAGTCCTGAAACTTCTGGCCCAAGTACAAATGCGATTTTTTCTTTCTTTGGAATAGACCTGTACGAAACAGACCTCGGACTCTGTTCGACGGCGACAATGGTATACCCGTTCTTTTTAAGCGTACGGAGAAGTGGAGAAACTGTTTTCTTGTATTCCCATGGAACCCACGTTTCAGCACCGAGAGCACTCTTGGCAATATCTTTTTGAATACGACCAAACTGGTCTGTTGGACATGGTGTGTATCCAGTAAGATATATTTTCGACACACCGACAGCATCAGCTGTTCGAAAAAGAGCCCCTACATTGAGAGCACTTCGAATATCTGGAAGCACAAGCACTGACTCTATTGACTTGTTGGTATTATTGATTTTTACCATAAAGTGTGATATTTTTGAGTGTACGTGTAAAAGAGAATTTTCACAAGTAAAATCTTTTTTACACGTTATAAAGATATACCCTTATAGTTCAGTCGTAGCGGTTTCAACTGAATATGTGATAATTAGCTTTGTTTATTATATGCCCTCGTAGCTCAGTCGGTAGAGCAGCTCCCTTTTAAGGAGATGGTCGTAGGTTCGATTCCTACCGAGGGCACCCGAATAAAAAACGACTTAGGTCGTTTTTTATTTACTCGAACAAGCAAATCATTTTGCTTGTGTGTAGGAATCGAAAAGCTTTTCTTTGCTCGCACCCTGCGAGCTGAAAAGGTATACTGTTCATGTAATGAAAGATTCCTACCGAGGGCACAACTGTTATCCACACTTCCCCTTGCACTCTTTTTCTATGAAGTATAAAATGTATGTAAGGTGTTCTTCGTTACACATATACTTCCAACATTTACCCAATGATAGAGGGGCATATATCGGGAAAGATATGTATACGATCATTCGTTCATTTGCATCAGCAAAATTATTATTCTTTGCATACGATGCACTCGTTCTTTTATTAAGACAAGGGCTCAGGAGTTAGTTCTCGAATTTCGAGAGTTTACTCCTGAGCCTTTTCTTTTTGTCTTTTTTATTTTTTAGAAACAGGTGAAAGAGATTCGAGAAGGTACTGTTCAAGTCCAATCGTAAAATCAACATCTCCCCTGTGTGAACGATGATACAGTGACACAAGACGAGAAGAACACCGTGCAAGTTCTTCTCGAGAAAATACTCGTGAACCATCAAGTAATAACATTTTTATTTTCCAAAAAAGAATTCCCGAGAGCGCTTCTGGCTCAATACCTGCATCAACAGCTCGCCCATACTCTATCCATGCAGTCATTTTATCTCGACGAGCAAATGCATCAGCGATAGCAAATGTATTTATTTTTGTTTTTTCTGATACTATCTTTTCATCAAAACGAATAATCGTTGCATGTTTTGCATATTTTTTTTCTACCGCAACGGGAAGCGCATCTTCAAGTAAGATAAAAAGTGTCGAAGATAAAGAAAGTTTTTCCATTTCTTTTGCTGAGGTAATACACTCTGTTTCCCCGAGCATATTTTCAATAATCACTATGGGAGAATCATCAAACAAACTTTTTGTCTGTGAATACTTTTCAAGTAATTCTTTTGAAATATCAGAAGATGAAAGCCTGAGGACTTCCCCGTCCAAAACAAGCGTCGAGACGTAGGCTCGTTTACTTTTTGTATCATTTCCAAAGAGTATATATATCATCCCGTTAGAGACAGGTCGCGGTCCGTAACGCAACACTGTTTTGTTTATTTATAATTTCTACTTTTGTTTTAAAGACATCCATTGTATTTTTTACTACGACCGCGCCTGCCTGCCGGCAAAGGCAGGGTCTCTAACGGGATCATACCCATGTACTCACTGTCTTCTTGTATTCACGATACTCATCGCCGTATTTTTCCTCAAGAAGTGCTTCTTCTTTTTTAATAAAAATATATTTCGAAATAAGTGATGCAATAATCGTCACAACAAAAATAAAAAAAGAATTCAAGATAAGTCCGAGACCGAGCGTTGTGAGTGTGAGCCCAATGTGTGTAGGATTACGGCTGTACTTGTATGGGCCACGAGCAAAATCACGAGAAGGCTGTGTTTGGCTCATTTCTTGTTTTGTTTTTCTTGTTGTTGATTGAGCCCACCAGACAAGATATGTCCCTATAATAATCAACACCACCCCGAGATACTGATATGCCCCAGATACAAAAAGTGGTATTTCAAACACAAGATGAAGAACAAGCCCAGCAACAAGTGCGAGCATAAACATTGTGTATGAATGAGAGAGGACCATATGTATTGCATATGATGAGTCTGCTTTTACCTTTTCGTGTGTATCCATATATACGTGTATCGTACCACAGATTATGATTTGTGCTACTCCTTCATTGCACCCCAATTATGCCCTGTATCTGATGATACCTGAAGAGGAACGGGTTCTAAATTTTCCAAAAATTCATTTGGAATGGCATTCTTCATTGCATTCTCAATAAGACCCTTTGCCTGATCAAGCAATTCCTCTTTGATTTCATATACCAATTCATCGTGAACCTGGAGCACGAGTCGAACACCCGAGATAATACCAGCTTTTACTAATTCATCATGTGCACGCTTCATGCCAATTTTAATAATATCAGCTGTTGCAGTCCCTTGAATCGGGGCATTTGTTGCCATCCGTTCAGCCATTGCCTTCATAAAGGGAATGCTTGATTTAATCCCTGGGAAATACCTTCGACGACCAAAAAGCGTCTCCGTGTATCCATGTTTCTTTGCAAAATTCTTGATACTCTCAAGATACCCTGCTATTGATGGAAATTGTGCAAAATAATTATCATAAAATGCCTGTGCTTCTTTTCTGTCAGTACCAAGATTTGCACGAAGAGCAGTCACGCCCATACCATAGAGAATACCAAAATTAATAACCTTTGCTCTGCGTCGCATGTCGTGTGTTACTTCATTTTCACCAACACCAAATACTTTCATCGCGACAGCCTGATGAATATCTCTACCATCACGAAATGCTTTGATAAAATATTCGTCCTGAGAAAGAAGCGCTGCAACACGAAGTTCGATTTGTGAATAATCAAATGATGCAAGCACATACCCCTTCTCTGCAATAAATGCTCGTCTGATATTTTTACCACGCTCTGATTTGATTGGAATATTTTGGAGATTTGGATTACTCGAAGAAAAACGTCCTGTTGTTGTACCTGTCTGAATAAATCGTGCGTGCAACCTCCCATCATCTAGAAGAGTATCCGGAAGTGTATCAATATATGTTGAAAGTAATTTCTGAAGTTCACGATACTCGAGAATCTTCCCGATAATAGGATGCAAATCCCGAAGTTTCTCGAGTTCACTTTCACGAGTCGAGCGCGCTCCACCCGCTGATTTCTTCATCCCCTTCACTGAAAGCCCCATATCATCAAACAGCACTTCTCCTAATTGCTTTGGGGAATTCACATTAAATTCTTTACCTGAGAGTTTCCATATTTCTTTTTCTAGTTTTGAAAGATCGCTGTGATATTCTTTTGAAAGTTTTGAGAGGTAGGCAGTATCGAGCAATATCCCAGAGGTTTCCATTTCTTTAATAATTGGAACAATTGGTAATTCAATCTCTCGATAGACATACAGAAGAGATTCTTTCTTGATACGCTCCTCGAGAATAGAAAGCGCTTCTCTTAATGTTTGTTTTTTCGTATATGCAAAAATATCTTCAAGGCGAGGGTCTGTCTTATCTGAATCAAGAAGCCACAGTGCAATCTGTGCATGAATAAAAAGCTCTTCGTCTCCCTCTGTAACAACAAGTGGGGCAACTGGGGCTTCTTTTTCTTCCGCGGTATTTTCTCCATCAGAGAGAAGTGTAGTAAGTCTATTCTGTAAACTACGAAATTCCATTGTTTGAAAAAACTGAGCAACTGTTTCTGTGTGGAGGTTTTCTTTCCACGTTGTTGTCGGTGTAGAAAAATGAATTGGTGCGTCGCGACGAATTGTCGCAAGTGTTTTTGAAAAGAGCGCTTCGTCTTCACCAGAAATTAAAAGATCCACTACTCGAGTTGTTATCCCAAGTGCTCGAACCCGCTCAGGGTCTTTTTTTATTACGCGATACAATTCTTCGATAGTACCAAATGCTCCAATAAGCGTCGTCGCTGTTTTCTCTCCAATACCCTTGATACCGATAATATTATCAGAGGGGTCACCACGAAGACCTTTGTAGTCTGGTAAGTACACTGGTTTAAACCCAAATCGTTCGATGACTTTTTCTTCATCATAGAGAATCGTATCGTTAATCCCCTTCTTGAGTGTATATACACGAACCCGAGCATCATCGACGAGTTGAAGTGTGTCCATGTCGCCAGAGGCAATAATCACATCGATTGGTTCATTGTTTTTTACAATATGCGTTGAAATAGTTCCGAGTAAATCATCGGCCTCGAATCCTTCACATTCATACATGGGAATTGAGAATGCAGTAAAAAATTCACGAGAGCGAATCAGCTGAGCAACAAGAGCGTCATCAGTTTTTGCTCGGCCTGCTTTGTAGCCATCATAGGCTTCATGTCGAAATGTCTTTTTAGGTAAATCGTAACACGCCACAATATAGTCAGGTGAGAGTTCGCTAATGATTTTGAAAAGCATCGTAGCAAGTCCATAGATAGCACCCGTTGGTTCACCCTTTGAATTCATAAATTCAGGCAATGCATGATATGCCCGATGAATAATCGCATGAGTATCAAGAAGGACAAGTCGCTTCTGGGGTGTTTTCTTTGTGGCCATAGATATAGTATATCACCCTAGGATATTTCGAGAGAACGAGTCTCATCGTCAATATGAGACAAGTAGATACGCCCTGCATCAAGGGGAATACACCCTGACACGTGTTCTGGCCACTCAACAATAATCAAATTCTCAGGCGAAGCAAGGTAGGTATCCCACCCGAGGTTTTTTAATTCTTCGTCGTTACTGAGTCGATATGCGTCAATGTGTATCAATTTTTTATAGACACTTTTTGGTCGAGTGATGGGGTAAAATTTCATTATCACAAATGTTGGTGATTGTATTTTCTCACCAATACCAAGTTCGTGTGCAATGTGTTGTGTAAGCGTTGTTTTCCCTGCACCCAAATCACCAGAAAGAGCAACTACGTGAGCTGTTTGTTTTTTTATATTCATACACCCCTCGATAATCTCTCGAGAGATATGCCCCAGGTCTTTCTGTGTAATCTGTTTCTTCATATGTGTATCCTAGCATAAAAATACCCCCACAAAAGTGGGGGTATTTTTATGCTTCTTAATAGTGATGTACTGGTGGTACAGAATGAGAATCCTTTTCTTCTTTTTTCTCAAATGCTTTTCGAGAAAGAATAATGAGTATCATTATAATGATAATAAGGAGTAACCATCCGATAAGACCGAGTGAACCAAAACTACCGAAGAGTGCGGCTGCACCAAGGAGATTTGTGCCATCCTTTGGACTATTTAACACATAGGCAATTGCATTTTCTTGAGCGCCGTTTGGATTTGTATACACAAGGATTGCTGTTGAAACAATCTGTGCTGTATCTGAAGGGACAGAATCAACATACCCCTGAAGGTATACGATTCCACCTGCACCAGGTGCGAGATCCTCAAGTGGAGCAGTGAGCGTACGAGTATCATGTACATATGTACCACGAGACGCATTTGTTATTGTAATTCCTTTTGGAACAACAACCTGAAGAACTGGACGAGTGAGTGTTGATTTACCGATATTTCTGTATGTTACTGCATAATCAACAGTATCCCCTGCGCCAATAAACTGATATCGATTTTCAATCTTGAGCATAATTGGAGATGCTGTTCCGATAACTGTTGTACCTTGTACTACAGTCTGTCGTACAACTCCAGTACCTTGTGTTCGGAATATTTCTGTTGCACCAAATGATGCGACACCGTTACATTCAGTAACAAGACGGAAGAAGTAAATTGTGTTTGAAGAGAGATTAGATACTGTTTCAGAAAATGCTGATACACCATTCACGTATCGAGATTGCGTTCGCATGCCGAGAGCAACACTTGTTCCATATTCAAAATATGAAGCACCTGTTCCATACCCCTGTGTGTTTGAAACCATACCGTTTAGTGTTACCTGGTTTGAACCAACATTAGTCGCAACAGTCGTAACAGCACATGAATTCTGTACTGGTGGCTGATATGAACCAACCGCTGTAACCGTCACAGAATCTGTTCGAGTTGAGCCATTTGAACTGTATCCAGTGATTGTATACGTATTACTTCCAATAGTTGGATACACTGTTTGTGAGCCACTTCGATTTCCATTTGACAATCCTGGGCCAACAACAGATGCAGAAATACAATCATTTGCATACCAACTAATTGTTACCGGCTGACCGATTGTTACCTGTGTCTGATTTGCACTGATTGTTGGATCACAGTATGTATTGTTGTTATTGTTATTTCCATCTGTACCTACTGTAAATGAAAAGAGTACTGTACCCCAATCACCTTTGTTGATTGTCCCAAGAGACACACCACCATTAAAAGCTTCGTATCCTGTCTGACCAGACGGAAGTGATACTCCAGTCGATGAGCCATTACGGAACCACGCAGCCTGACCAAATGTAAGTGTTTGTGCACTTGTAAGGTTTGCTGTTACCTGCGAAAGGTTTAGATTCCCCGCACTTGAAGAAAGTGTTCCAGAGAATGTGTATGTCGCATACGCTTGCGTCATTGAACCAGACGGAGACTGTGTAAGACGAATTGTCGTATTACCTGCGTGTGAGTTATTTGTATTGTCATAAAATACGGCAATATTAATAACCTGACCTGGCTGTGCTTGGATACTTGTTTTTGTCCAGCATCCATTTGAGCCATTTTGAATACCGTCACCAGTCGTATAGTTACCGATAGTGAGCGGAAGTGGACAGTCAGATGGATATGTATTCCATGCTGCCTGTGCAGTTGAGGTTGATGAAAGAAGCATTCCTCCAAACATCAACGCGACCATTATTTTTTTCATAAATGTTTTCATATTGTTTATTATTAACTGTTTACAATTTTAAAGCTTCAACGGCGCTCGTTAAAGACTTAAAAAAGTAAGGGACACAAAATTATGCGTGTCCCGTACATTTTTTTCTACCGCACACCGCCTGGCATACCACGAGGTGTAGCGGGAATACCGCCACCACTTGTCGGACCTTCATTCCACATCGGAATACCACCACCATCGCTTATACCCGGAGGCATTGTACGTGGTTGATATTGCGGTTGGTAATACGGGGGCTGATACGGTTGTTGGTAATACGGAGGACGATACGGCTGATACGGTTGTTGGTACTGTCCACCAAAGTTAACATTCAAATACACATTGTCCCACCAGTGACGTTCTGCTTGTTGATAGGTAGTGTTTCCACTATTTACAACATAAATGTCAGACGAACTGGTTTTGAGTGTCTCTGCCGGTGCAATGTACATATGAGGACATGCACACTGTGACTGTACTGGTGCTTGCGCAACAGCAACAGGAGCAGGAGGACGAACTACAGGGGGTCGTGACCGAATCAAACCAAGCGGATTACCACAATCCATTTTCACAACAGGATATCCATTGTGAACCAACACTTCACATCCAACTGACGCACCAGAATAATTGCTAACAAAAAGAGCTTTGTTGTGAGCCAAAGAGGGGTAGTAATTATTTACCCTTTGGGTAATATTATTATCCCAAACAACAACATCGTCATTTTTGATTGTTACTGCTAAATTACTAGCGGTAACATTCTGGTCAACGTTCTGATAACACTCAAGGATTGTCTCGAACCACAAATCAGGCTTTGAGATTTTGTAGCGAGTACCAGTTTCGAGTTCGTATACCGTATTTGGTTTACACTCACCGATTGATACTGCGTACACCATCGTAGCCAACTCTGAGGCGGTTGCAACGTGATTGGGCTTGTTCACCCATGTTACCCAGCGGAGACGTTCCGCTGCGGTGCTTGTGTATGCCCCTCCAAGGAACATACACAGAATTACAAAGAACTTTTTCATAAACGTATTTACTTTTGTGTCTTATAGTTATTTTTCTTTATGCTAGCATATTTTATACTAAATGTCAAGTACCTTCTTATACCCTTCGTACGATATAATAAGACCTATATGACTATCCAATTTGACGACGAAAAGCAGAAAAAAGACCTTGATGATTTCAGAAAACAAGAAGAAGAAGACCTTGTCGTTATTCTCTCTCAAGCAAAGTACGGTATCCCTTCGATCAACCTCGCAAACATACCTGTCGAAAATGAAGCATTACGTCTCATGACAGAAAAAGAAGCTCGCATGCTCAATATCGCACCATTCAAACTTCTCGGTAAGGATGTTCATGTTGCTGTTGTGTCTCCTCAAGAAGATATTCTTGCACAGGCAAAAAAATACTTTGTTGATCATGGCTATACACCACATTTTTACATGGCATCAAATGCAAGCCTTGCAAAAGCATGGGACCGATACACTGAAATATCGTATGCGTCTGAGTCTCGCGTCGGAAGTATGGAAATATCAGGAACAGCACTCAAGGAAATAATGCTTGGTATTAAAAATATCACCGACATCAAAGACGCTATCGTTCAAACACAAAAAGATAACACCCACACAACGTCACACATTCTCGAAATAGCACTCGCTGGCGCGATTGCTATTAATGCATCTGACCTTCACTTTGAACCAGAGGAAGATGTCGTCAGGCTTCGTTTTCGTCTTGATGGTGTACTCCACGAAGTAATGGAACTCAAACCAAGTGTTCACAAGCTTCTTAATTCGCGAATCAAACTCCTTGCGGGGCTCAAAATAACATCTTCGGCAATTGCCCAGGATGGGCGTTTTAGTATTTTTCTCGACGAAGAAGAGATTAGTCTTCGTGTGTCACTAATCCCTGGAGCATATGGTGAATCTATTGTTATGCGTATCTTAAATCCAAAATCAATTCGAGTAAAACTCGAAGACCTCGGTATCTCACCTGACCTCTTTGAGGTATTCATGCGTGAAATCAAAAAACCAAACGGTATGATTCTCCTTACTGGCCCGACAGGAAGTGGTAAAACAACAACCCTGTACTCATTTCTTCAGAAAATCTATTCTCCTGAAATAAAAATTATTACAATCGAAGACCCTATTGAATACCACCTTCCAGGTATCACACAAACACAAACAGAAAATGAAAAAGGATATACCTTCCTCGAAGGACTTCGCTCATCACTCCGACAAGACCCTGACGTTATTATGGTTGGAGAAATTCGTGATAGTGAAACAGCAAAAATCGCAGTCGAATCAGCACTCACTGGTCACCTTGTCTTCTCAACACTTCACACAAACAACGCTGCTGGAGTAATCCCCCGCCTTATCGACCTTGAAGTAAATCCAAAAATTCTCGTCTCTGCACTTTCTCTTTCAATCGCACAGCGACTTGTTCGAAAGCTTTGTACTGTGTGCAAAAAAGAAGTATCACCAACAGAAGAAGAATCTCGAATCATCACAATGGTTATGGATCAAGCAAAAAAAGATGGTAAAGATATTTCAAAACACGGCATCGATGAACACAATCCATTTACACTATACGCACCGACGGGATGCCCCGCATGTAACAATACTGGATATAAAGGGCGAATTGGAATCTTCGAAGCAATTTGTAAAACAAAAGAGATAGAGCAAATCATCCCTAACAACCCAAGCGAACGACAAATTCAAGATATTGCAAAAACACAAGGATATCTTGATATGAGACAAGACGGTATTGTAAAGATACTCAAGGGAATAACGTCATACGAAGAAGTTGGAAGTGTTGTTGATTTCTACGAAAATTAAAAAATGAGAACAAAAAACCCGCAACCATTTGGTTGCGGGCGTTGTTCCCTTTTATTATTCAGTCATCAAACCAAGATGTGGGTACACGAAGAAAATCTTCTTTGCCTACAAAACTTCATCGATACATCGATTCCTTCGTATGAATATGCTCCACCCAAAAGCATAGACCCTTACAGACCCAAAAAGAGAACAGTAATCTCTAAACAATCCTTTAAAAGCATATAGCTAATGAAGTAACACATGATTACAGGATAGCTCCAGTAAATATAAATATAAACCAGAACGTCCTATGCACATATATAGAGCACGTGGCCGATTGCTTAGAGATTACTATCTTCTTTTTTTGGTATATAAACGTATGCCCCTAAAAATGATATACTATCAATATACGAACTTTCTAATGAGAGTATAGCATATACTGATAACAATGTCAAGCACCCCCGAAACAATCAAAGATGAAGGCTTTCTCGACCATACACTGAGGCCAAGTGCGTGGGATGACTATATTGGACAGGAAAACATCAAAGCAAACCTGCGTATTCTTCTCACCGCAGCAGAAGAACGCTCTCACCCCGCAGAACATATCTTATTTTATGGCCCACCAGGACTCGGCAAAACAACACTTGCGCATCTCATCGCAAAAGAAACACGAAGACAAATCAAAATCACCTCTGGTCCTGCGATTGAAAAGGTCGGAGACCTCGCTTCTATTCTCACAAACCTTGCCCCTGGTGATATTGTCTTTATTGATGAGATACACCGACTCAACAAAATGGTTGAGGAGGTTCTCTACCCTGCAATGGAATCTGGTGTTCTTGATATTATTATCGGTAAAGGACCTTCCGCCCGTACAATACAACTTGAACTTCCTCCGTTTACACTTATCGCAGCAACAACACGTATTGCACTCCTCTCTTCCCCACTTCGCTCTCGTTTTTCGGGGGGAGTATTTCGTCTTGAATTTTACAAAGATAGTGAAATCAAAAAAATCCTCAAACGATCAGCAGAAATCCTTGGTATTGAATTTGACGAAGAAGCACTTGGAGAAATAGCCTCTCGCGCTCGCTTTACCCCTCGTACTGCAAACTACCTTTTAAAACGATGCCGTGATTATGCACAAGTACACAAGACCCCCATCTCAAAAGATGCCGTCAAGAAAGCACTCGCACTTCTCGAGATAGACGAAATAGGTCTTTCTGCTTCAGACCGTCGAGTTCTTGAGATTATCATTAGTAAATTTGGTGGTGGTCCTGTTGGCCTTAAAACAATCTCTGCGGCAACAAGCGAAGAAGAGGCGACCATCGAAGAAGTAATCGAGCCATATCTTATCCAGCTTGGACTTATCGAGAGAACAACGCGTGGTCGAGTCGTAACAAAAAAAGGATACGAGCATCTTGGGTTTGATTATACAAATTAAAAACATGAGAATTCTTTCTATTGACCCTGGGTTTGAACGACTTGGTATTGCAATACTAGACCAATCACCCTCACGAAAAGAAACACTTATCTATTCTCAATGCTTCAAGACGTCCCCTCGCCTCTCTTTTGCTCTACGACTTGCTCTCATCGGAGAAGAACTTGAACGTGTCATCAAGGAATACGAACCTAAAGCACTCGCACTCGAGAAACTCTATTTCAGCAATAACCAAAAAACAGCTATGAATGTAGCCGAGGCTCGAGGGGTTATCATCTACACCGCATCTCGAAACAAACTCCCCGTCTATGAATACACACCACCACAAATAAAACTTGCAGTAACCGGATACGGAAACGCTGACAAGAAAATGATTATAGATATGGTTCCTCGACTTATCTCATACGACAAAAAAATCACATCAGATGACGAGATAGATGCTATTGCATGTGGACTTACCTGTTTTGCTCATGAAAAATTTAAAAATACCTTATAAAACATATGTTTTTAGGGTATTGCAAAGAAAATAATATTTTGATACAAATAATCCATTATAATAATTGTTTTTTATTTGTACGAACATACATATGAGTTACGATGACGAAGAAATAAAAGAAGAAGAAGATCTTGAAAGTGAAATAGAACTCGACCTTGAAGACGAAGAACTCGATGATTCACTTCTCGAAGAGGAAGAACTTCCAGAAGAAGAAAGTGAAGCCGCAGAATTTGCTGGCCTCGACGGAAGTTCTGTTGATTACCTATAATCTCTATATAAAAAACCCCGAGCATACTCGGGGTTTTTTATATAATTTTAATAAATCGCGCCTTCCCCACCCGATAACAACCAGGAATAGATTTTATTTTTGGGTCTGAAACTTTTTCTTGTGTGTCGAGATTTGTCACCGCACCACCTTCTACGAGTCGAGCGAACTCACTTTTTGATGAAACAATTGCATGTGAAATGAGAATATCAACGAGGAGTGCCTGTCCTTTTACAGAAACAGTAAGTATATCTTCTGGAGTCGCATTATTTTTAAATGTTTGAATAAAAGAATCTTCTGCACTCTGTGCTTTTTTTGTATCGTAAAAAAGAGACACTATCTCACGAGCAAGTCGCATTTTTGCGTCACGAGGGTGAAGCGTTCCGTCTTCAAGTGACACACGCATCGTTTCAATTTCTAAAAGAGAAACAGTTGTTGAAAGTTCTAGTGCTGGCACAATAAGACTATCAGCCCAGCTCATTACCTTTCCGTACATATCTTCTGGTGTATCAGAAAGAGCAACCATATTGCCCTCTGTCTTTCCCATCTTCTTTCCGTTATTGTCTTCAAGAAGCTTCATGGTTAAAACAAATTTTTCTTTGTTTTTAAGTGTTTTTAGTAGGTTTCTTCCACAAAGCATGTTAAATGTTTGATCATTTCCACCAATCTCACCATCAACATCCATCGCAACACTATCATACCCCTGCATAAGGGGGTACATAAATTCATGAATAAAAATAGGTTTTTGTTCTTCTATTCGTCGCTTAAACATATCTCGCTCAAGCATCTGAGAAACAGTCATCTGTGATGCAAGTGAAAGTACGTCTTCAAATCTCATTTTTGAAAGCCATTTCGAGTTGAATTTTATTTCTGCTTTGTTTTTACCCGAAAAAGAAAGAAGTTTTGATGCCTGTTTCTTGTAATTTTTAAGGTTAGACAAAACCTGCTTGCGGGTTAATGGTACCCGAGCAGATAGCTTGTCTGGATCTCCAATCATCGCGGTAAAATCACCAATCAAAAGGATAACTTTATGTCCTGCTTTTTGAAAATCAGCAAGTTTTTTGAGTGGAATCGCATTCCCGAGATGGAGCGTTGGGCCTGTTGGGTCAATGCCGAGATAGATAGTGAGTTTTTCACCACGAAGAATACGAGCCTCAACGTACTCTTTGCTTGGATATATATTTGCAATACCCCGTATGAGTAATTCATTCTGTGTTTCACTGTTCATTTTTACACTTTATCATATTTATCCCACTTTGTCCGTATCACACTTTCGTGTGGTACTATTATCTATATGAATAAATTTATTTCCTATTTTAAAAACCACCCTCGAGAAAGTTGGATTTTTCTTATTCTTGGGGTTGGAATTATCTGTGCAGGGGTGTTTGTTATCTGGATTACAACACTCACACTTCCTGATTTTAAATCATTTACTGAACGAAAAGTTCAAAGCTCAACAAAAATATACGACAATACGGGTAAAATACTCCTTTATGATGTACACCAAGATATCAAACGCACAATTATCCCCTATGAAGATATGGGTGTATCTATTAAAAATGCAACCGTTGCTATTGAAGACTCTGAGTTCTATCAACACAAAGGTATTCGTATTACCTCTATTATTCGTGCAACGGTATGGGCAAAAATTACAGGACGACGTGTTCAAGGTGGATCAACGATTACTCAACAGCTTATCAAAAATACACTTCTCACCAACAAGCGCTCATTAACTCGTAAAATAAAAGAATGGATTCTTGCAATAAAACTTGAGCGAGTAATGACTAAGGATGATATTTTAGCTCTGTACCTAAATGAGGCTCCATATGGTGGAAATATTTATGGTATCGCTGAAGCATCAAAAGCATTCTTTGGTAAAGAACCGAAAGATATGACACTTGCAGAATCAGCATATATGGCAGCGATTCCAAACGGACCTACGTATTATTCACCATACGGTAAAAACAAAGCGCGCCTTGATGACAGAAAAAATCTCGTACTTAAAAGAATGCTTGATTTAAAATTTATTACACAAGAAGAACACGACAGTGCGGTAAAAGAAACAGTAACATTTCTCCCTGCATCACCTCTTCATATTGCGGCCCCTCATTTTGTATTTTTTGTAAAAGAATACCTTGAACAAAAATACGGACCAGAAACACTTGATGCTGGTGGGCTCACCGTTATCACAACACTTGATTATGAACTCCAGAAAAAAACAGAAGCTATTGCCCTTGAAAAAGCAACAGTAAACGAAAAAGAATGGAACGGCAAGAACACTGCAATTGTTGTTATTGACCCTAAAACAGGACATATTAGATCTATGGTTGGGTCTCGTAACTATTTCGACAAAACAGTTGATGGAAACTTCAACGTAGCAACAGCACAACGACAACCAGGGTCATCATTTAAACCTATTATCTTTGCTCGAGCATTTGAGGATGGGTACACAGAACAAACAACCCTTTTTGATGTAAAAACAGAATTTAATTCTTCATGTAGCCCTCTTGGTGTACCTGAAAATAAAAATGCAGATTGTTATATGCCAGACAATTATGATAATGCATTTCGTGGTCCAATGACACTTCGAGATGGACTTGCTCAGTCTATCAACATTATCGCCGTAAAATTACTCTATCTTGTGGGGGTACAAGATTCTATTAAACTCGCACATGACCTCGGTATTACAACACTTACAGAACCAGACAGATATGGACTCTCTCTTGTTATTGGAGGCGGTGAAACAACACTTCTCGACATGACATCTGTATATAGTGTCTTTGCAAATAATGGTATTCGGAATCCACACCAATCAATTCTTGAAATAAAGGATTCAACAGGAACTATTCTTGAAACATACGAACCTCGACCATACCAGGTATTACAAGAAAATACGACTCGAATTCTTTCTGATATTCTTTCTGATAATAAAGCTCGAACACCAACATTTGGGGCAAATTCACCGCTCGTTGTTCCAGGTCATGATGTTGCTGTAAAAACAGGTACCACGAACAACAACAGAGACGCCTGGACGATAGGATACACTCCATATGTCACTGTGGGTGTCTGGGTTGGAAACAATGATAATACCCCAATGAAAAAAGGTGGTGCTGCGCTTGCTGGTCCTATCTGGAACCAAGTAATACAAGAAGCACTTGTGGGTATACCCTCTGAATCTTTTAATACACCTGACCCAATAGACGAAACACTTCCACCTGTTCTTCGTGGTTTCTGGCAAGGAGGAGATACCTTTACTATTGATTCAATTTCAGGAAATCTTGCAACAGAATTTACCCCAAAAAATAAAAGAAAAGAAATATCCATTACAAATGTGCATACAATTTTATATTGGATAGATAAAAATAATCCACAAGGTCCACGCCCTACAAATCCACAGAAAGATTCTCAATTTAAAAACTGGGAGTATGGTGTTTTGTCTTGGTGGAATACACACAAGCAAAACTATAAAACAATAAGTCTCGCTGATAAACCAACACGATATGACACTATTCATACAGGAGATACACTTCCGTATTTTGATGTACAAGGAATAAGTGAAACACCATACACAAAAAATCAAAACCTTGCGTTTTCTATCTCACCAAGAACTCAAACATCTCGTATTCAAAAAATAGATATCTATATCAATAATTCATATAGTACCTCACTCAAACAATCACCGTTCTCTTATACAGTGCCCGTATCAAACCTTGGTCTTACTCAGAAAAATAACTCAATTCGAATTGTTGCATATAATGAAAATGGAGAAGTTGAAGAATCAGAGTTTTATTTTAGTGTAGAATTATAACAACTATACGATATCTCTATATGTTTTATCTGTGAGGTGTGTATTTATCTCTAAAAGTATTTTTTCTTTTCGCATAAAGATTTCATTCTTCACGAGTGGTGAGACTGCGACTCGTATAATACCCTTATCAAGCGTAATAGCCTCACTGTCGATAGTAAAACCTATATGTGTAGATATGGTGTCTTTAATATAAAGACGTGTCTCATCACCACGAGAGACGAGATTTTTTATTCTTTCAAGAAAACTTGAAATATGTCCGTACTCCATATGTATTACCTGTTCATAGGCATTACTAAATACATAAATGAAACATCCCCAACTGTTCGCAAAATCATTGGTTTATTATTTCCATTTAATTCTATTTTAAGACTATCACCACTAATTGAATTAAAACAATCAAGAATATATTTATAATTAAAGTGAGCAACAACCTCTTCTCCTGTAAATGAACCTGAAACAAAGGTTGTATTTTCTCCAATATCAGAATTTTTTGATTCTATTTCAAAAATCTTATCGCTAGGATTTATTGTAAATGTTACTTGGTTTAATTTGTCTGTAAAAATATTTGATATCTTTAAAGATGAAATAAAATCTTGTTTCAAAATAACTGCTTCTGTTGTTGATTTTTTAGGAATGATTTGTTTGTAGTCTGGGAAATTACCATCAACAACACGTGAGGTAAAGTAAATAGTGTTTGTTTTAAATGAAATCTGATTTTTTTGAAGTGTAATAACAACATCCTCGGTACTATCATCAAAAACTTTAATTAATTCAACGGTGTTTTTAAGGGGAATAAGAATACCAGTAAATGTAAGTTTTTGTTTAATTTTTATTTTTTTCTCAGCAAGTCGAAATGAATCTGTGGCAACAAATACCAACATATCATCCTCTGGATAAATATAAATACTTCCTATCTCTGGTTTTATCTCTGAAAGAGAAGCACTATAATACACAGCCTTGAGACCTTCAATAAACTTTTTTACTGGAATTTCACACTGATCACCTGAAACAATTGGAATCGTTGGAAAATCTTCATGAGAAATACTCTTCAAGAGTATTGTACTTGTTTTTGTTTTCACAGAAAGATTATCATTAATAAGTTCAAATGAAACCTTTGAGTCACCAGACAATACAGCAAAAAGAGAAGGAAGAATATTACCCTTAATAGCAACAACACCTTCTTTTTCTATTTTTGCATCAACATCTATTTCTATACCTACACTAAGATTTGTAGCTCTTAATTTAAGTGTCTTACCTGTTGCAACCCAAAGAACACTTCCTAATACAGGAAGTGTAAGATTCTTACCTGTGAGTCTCTCTACGGTAGTAAGTGCATTTCTTATTTTTTCAATTGAGCATTCTAGTTTCATTGTATGTGTATATTATCTATTAATAAATTATTATTACTATTATTCCTGTGGATATGTGGATTACTTTTTTACATTTTACAGATAAGGGTTTTTTATAAAAACATATTTCGTGTGGTTGGTATTGTTTGTGTATGATGTGGATATTTTTTAAAAAAAGATATTTTATACACATTTTTATTTTTTATATACATATGTTTTCCACAGGGTTATCCATATCTATTTAAACAATATCCGTATCTTCTCTATTTCTTGTAATAATGAAGGGTCTGTCTTTAAATCATCTTTAATCTTTAAATGAGAGTGAATAACTGTTGTGTGGTCTCTCCCCCCCATTTTTTGTCCAATGAGTGGGTATGAGATGTTAAAATCTTCTCGTAATATATACATAATCACCTGACGAGCTCTCACAATTTCTTTTCGTCGTGTTTTTTCGTAAATAGTTTCTTCTGTTATGTTGTAATATGCAGATATTGTTTGAACAATATCTTTAATTGCAACAGTTTTCTTAGGTTTTATGTTGTTTTTAATAAGTGCTTTTACTTCTGTAAGAGAAAGTGATTTATTTTTAAGCTGAGATTGCATTACAACAGTGTTGAGACTCCCCTCAAGTTCACGGATGTTTCCTTCAAGTGTTTCTGCAAGGTATGAAACAATTTCTGGTTCAATAATACAATTTGTTGATTCAAATTTAGCTTTAATGATAGCAATACGAGATTCATAATCAGGTTCAGTTATTTGAACAGTCATACCAGACGCAAAACGAGACTGAAGACGCTCTTCTAACCCTTGGATAAAATTAGGATGTTTATCCGAGGAGAAAATAATTTGTTTATTTGACTCATAGAGTGTGTTAAATAAATGGAAAAGCTCTTCTTGTGTTCGGTCTTTACCTGAAATGAATTGAATATCATCCATAATAATAACGTCATATTTTCTATATTTTTCTTTGAATGAATTTGGGTTTTTGTTTGCAAGTGAGTTTACATAATCAATAGTAAAACGCTCAAGACTTACATAATAAATCTTTTTTGAGGGATAATTTTGTTTGATCGTATTCCCTATTGATTGAATCATGTGAGTTTTTCCAAGTCCTGTTCCTCCATATACAAAAAATGGATTATAGTTATGTCCTGGATTTGCAATAATTGCTTGTGCCACTGCGTATGCGAGTTCGTTGAATGGCCCAACAACAAAAGAGTTGAAGGTATATTTAGGATTTAGATTATCTTCTTTGTTTGTGTAGAGGTCGTTGAGTGGAAGTTCTTTGTTAAGAGGAATAGAAGAAACAATATCATCATTTCTTTTTGTAGTATGATCGTGTTTGTGAATGATATATTCAACACTTCGAATGTTTTCTTCATATCCCATAAGTGTCTTAACTATCATTTTATGGAATTTATTATAGAGCCAGTCTTTTACAAATTCATTTGGGACTCCAATATATACAGTCCCCCCTTCTTCTTTTACAATAGAGGTATTTTTAAACCATGTTGTAAAGTTTGCTTTTGAAATACCTGTTTCGATTTCTGAGAGGCAGTTGTTCCAAAGTTCTTTTGTGTTCATTCTGATAGTATTTTAGATAATAATCTCCTATATAATATGTGTACACTACAGTATACTCTGATTTAAAAACTCCCTATAATCAAACATCTGGATTAACCTGTTAATAACCTGTGGATAGTGTTAACACCCCCATTATATTGCATTATTTAGTATTATAGTATATATTTTCCTTATGTCTCAAACATATAACCCAAACAAACGAAAAAGGGCTAAAACTCACGGTTTCCTCAGTCGTACAAAGACTCCTGGGGGTAGAAAGGTTACTGCTCGCCGACGTCAAAAGGGCCGAACAAAGGTTTCTATTGCAAAATAACACAATGATTTCTAAAAAAAAGCGTGTTACAAAAGAGTTATTTCTCTCTGTGTTGAAAAACGGAAAGATACTCTCTAGTCCGCTTTTTTTGTTGCGTTATACCCCCTCGGTAGAATCTCTTTGTGCTATGGTTGTTCCAAAAAGCCTTGCAAAACGGGCAGTTAAACGAAATTCCCTTAGGAGAAAAGGATATAATGCTATTCGCACACTCACACTCCCCCCTGCAACACTCCTGTTTTTTTATAAAAAAGAAGGAATTAACGCTTCTTCAGAAGAAATACGGCATGATTTAGGTATGCTTATTTCTAAAATACGTTTATAAAACATGGTTAAAATAGCAATTTTTTGTATTAATTTCTATCAAAAACTACCACTGAACTCACATTATTCATGTATGTTTGTTCCGACATGCTCAGAATACACAAAAGAAGCAATGGTAAAGTATGGTTTTTTAAGGGGTTTTTTAAAGGGTCTCTATAGAATTGCAAGGTGCCATCCATGGCAGAAGAATCATTTTGATCCACTTCAGTAAAAAAGCCTTATTTTTAAGGATAAACTTTGAAGAAGTTATTTTTTAGGCTACAATAGACCAATGTCAACACTATGGAACACTATTTTTTATGAGCCTATTTATAATGCTCTTATTTTTATTATAAACACGGTTACGTTCGGGGATGTTGGTTTTGCTATTATTGTTCTCACTATTCTTATTAAGATTTTTCTCGCTCCTCTGACCAGAAAATCAATTCGAAGTCAGGTTTTAATGAAGCGACTCGAGGGAGAATTAAAGCAAATCAAAAAAGATTACCCTTCCAAGGAACAGCAAGCCCAAAAAACACTTGAGTTGTATAAGAAAAACAATGTAAATCCATTTTCAGGCTGTCTTATTGTTCTTCTTCAGCTTCCGGTTATTTTTGCATTGTATTATGTTTTTTATCGAGGTCTTTCTTTTGATACAACACCTCTTTATTCGTTTATACACGCTCCAGAGGTGCTTAGTACACAATTCCTGGGACTCGTGGACCTTCATGGTAAAAGTATTGTCCTGGCTCTCCTTGCGGGTATTTCACAGTTTATACAAGGATACCTTTCTCACCCTACAAAGAAGAAGATTGAGGTTGTTGCTGTTGTTGATGAACCAAAAACATTCCAAGAGCAACTTGCTGACAGTATGCAATTAAATATTCGCTACGTACTTCCTGTCTTTGTTGCGTTTATTGCCTATCAAATCTCTGCGGCGGTTGCTCTCTATTGGGTGGTAAGTAATGTCTTTACGATTGTACAAGAGTGGTATGTTCGAAAATCTCTTGTTTCAAATAATTAATATATGAAAGATGCTGTTAAGAAAATAATTGAAGATATATTTTTATACACAAACAGCACCCTTTCTTCGTGTGAATGTGTAGAAGATGGTCCTATGGTTTGGTTTTCTGTTGAAACACCAGATTCTCGATATTTAATTGGTCGAGATGGAGAGACACTCCGTTCTCTTAATCACCTTGTGCGAAAAATGGCAGAAAAAACAATAAACGAAGAAGAGTCCACTCGTATTTTTGTAGATATTAATGGATATCAAAAAAAGCAATTTGATGCATTGCGGGCAACGGCTCACATGATGGCAGAACGAGCTCGATATTTTAAAAGTAGTATTTCTATTGATCCAATGTCAGCTTTTGAGCGACGTATTGTCCACATGTTTCTTCAGGATCAAAATGACCTACAAACAGAATCAGAGGGTGTTGGGTCTGATCGTCATGTGGTAATCAGATATATTGGTAGTGAGGGTTCCCCTACTGTGTAAGAGAGAGACTCCAAAGCGTGGAGTCTTTTTTGTTTGTGAAGAAAAGAGCGTCTTCTGTTTTATCGAGAGAGAGTGCGATTGCGTCTATTTGTTCAACATGCTGACCTTCTGTTATTTGTGTTACGATTCCTGTTTCGGCGTTTATTTTTACAAAACGATCATCAAAAGATGTTTTCCCTTGGTACCATGAATCAGGATATGCTGTTCCTACGAAAAGAGCAGGAAGTGCACAATATACAATCGTTGTTTGTGTGTTACTCCAGACACATTTTTCAGGAAGTCCATACACCCCAAGGTCGAGTGTTGTGTTTTTTGCCATTGAGTAGACACTAAGACGAGGGCCATTTGTTGTGGTTGTATTATAGATAAGATATGATGCATCTCTGTTTGTGTGGGTGGT
>JAGOOZ010000018.1 GCA_017992215.1 Minisyncoccota bacterium | reverse complement strand
AGGAAATCACCCATCTTGCAGAAGAACGTGAACAAGCACGCAAAGAAAAAGAATGGCAAAAGAGTGATGACCTCCGCGCACAAATTGAATCCTTGGGATACGAAGTGAAAGACACAGAAAACGGACCAAGAATTTCTAAAATCTAATTTCTAAAATCTAAAATCAATTAAACTCCTACCCAAGTTTTGCCCAAGGACTCTCCTTGGGCAAAACTTTTAGTTTAAGTTAAGATTAAAAAACGACTAGATTCTATCTAGTCGTTTTTTATATCACCCCAAAAAGTCTCCCTTGGGTTTACTTCACCGCGCTCAATTCCATTGCGAATGTTGAGCCCTTGCCTGCACCATCAGATTCTACCCAGACACGCCCTTTGTGTGCTTCTACGATTTCTTTTGCGAGATAGAGACCCAGACCTGACCCTGTCGTATTCATTCGTGCGCCATCACCACGAGCAAATTTTTGGAATAGTGTTGCTTTGATTTCTGGTGTCATTCCCATACCTGTGTCTTTGACCGCAAATACTACCTTATCATCTTTTTTATGAACAGATACATCAACAGTCCCTGTTTTTGTATATTTAATAGCATTATCAATGAAATTAAGAACAACCTGACGAATTTTCTCCTTGTCACCATTCACCATACACTCTTTATCTGTACCACCTGCGTACGAGAGTTTCAATCCGCGTTTTTCTGCTGTAATAGACAGGTCTTTTGCCATATCATTTGCTATTTCTGCGAGAGAAAATGGTGCCATTTCGTATTTCATACCACCTTGTTCAATCTTTGAAACATTAAGCAGATCTTCGACAATAACAGTGAGGTTCTTACTTGATTCATAGACACGATCAACAGCCTCTTTTGTTTTATCACTAATCTTTCCATAATCCCCTTCGAGAATCATCGATGTATACCCCTTGATAGCGGTAAGTGGACTACGAAGCTGATGCGACGCAAGTGAAAGGAATTCAGTCTTGAGTTTATCCAATCCCTTCAATTTTTCATTTGCTTCACCAAGCTGTGTAGACAGAATTTCTAGTTTTTCTCGCTGCTCAACTTCACGCTTAACACTACGAATAAGAATATATCCCAAGAATAGAACGAAGAAAAGAGTGAAGCCGACAACAATACGAACGTTTTCTATTTTCCGAATAAAAGAAATAGAGAAAACTAAAACACTCAATGAGACAATAAGAAGTTGAGAGCTAAGAAGTTTTATATTAAAAGCTTTATATCTCACAATAAGATACCCCAGGAAAAATACAAAGATAGGAACACCAAACAGTCCAATCTGACCAACAGTCCAGTTATCCGTAAAACTCCCAATGATATTTCCGAAAGAAAGCGAGGCGAGGAATAATACCGTTCCAATTGTAATCAAGATAATCTGAGGGCGAATATTTTGTGTTGATTTTTTAATTCCAAAAATAACAATCCATCCTATATATATAATTTCAATTAAATACCCGTAGAGTGTGATTGGGCCTTCGATTGCCTCTCTATCACAATTCGAGAGATTAAAACCAACAAGAGCAAATTTAGTAGAAGCAAAAAGTATAATAGGAATAATTAATGAAGCAATCCCTATCTTTTTACCCAAACTAATATCTTTCTTTTCAATAAAAACATCTACAAAATAAACAGATGCGGCATAAATAAGTGGTTCAATAATAACTTGAAGTGACCAGAAGAACATAATTAGGTCTGGTTTTTCACTGGCCCATAACACGAGATCCGAAAAAACCCACAAAGAAAAGATGATTGTAATGAAGAATAATATTTTTCCAGTGAGAGATTTCTTATCCTTTAAAAACACAAGGAACCCAATCCCGAGAGACAAAATAATTGCAAAGAAATGAGAATAATATACCAATGGACCAAAAACATTATCAGAAAAAATAAGAAATTGTGCTGTATCCCATTCACAAAAAAGAGTGTCCATAAAAAAAATTAATTTAAATTTAAAATACCAATAATATCAGTTTGCTCAGGAATTGACTCCTCATCCATAAAAACTATATATCCACTTTTAAACAAAAAAACATAAATACTTGTACAAATTGAAAAAATAATCAGAAGAAAAAATAGTCGAAGAAAAAATTTTGATTTTGAATCCATAAATTATGATATTTTATTATGTTTATAATATGCCTGTTGAAAATATTTTGATATATATGGAAGATAGCTTTTAAAAATCTTTAACGGCAAAAACTGAATAGATCGTATTATCCCACGACAAAAATGACTTCCACAACGACATTTTTTATCTAGTTTCCATAAAATATCAGCTTCTGTTATTGAATAATCTATCGTAATTTCTTCATCTTTTTTTATGTTTTTACGAGCCACAACAGTTTTTGTTCCTTTTATTCCAGCATTAGGGTCACAAGAATGATTAATATTCTCAAACGTATGGTACGGATCTACCCATTTATTTTTACCAATACCAATCCAATTAGGACCAGTTGAACTCATTTTTATATCAACAACAATAAAATCAATTAGTTTACCTCTTATGATAGCAATAGTTTCGCCCTTTTTTAAATCACGGCGAGCAAATAAACCATTACCATCAATAAGACTATTCTTGATATTAATATTTTTATGATGTAAGGCCATATTTAATTATATCTTTTTTGTAAGAAAACTAATATCCCTCATGATACCTTTTTTCTTTGCGAGTAAAATACCGATAATAATCAAATCAGAAATAAGCATATAGACAGGATACAATAAGATTGCAAATGAGGGTCGTTCTGCTGCGAATAAATTCAAACTATCAGCAACCCCTGTACCGAACCACGCCCAAAAATCCTCCCCCTCTGGTCGTAAAAAAGATTTTTTAATGGTAGGAATAAGAGCAAATGAATCAACAACGAGATTTGTCACGAGTGCGACAAGTGGGCTATTAAAAATAACCCAGAGAATAATACTTACCACCGCACCAGAAAAACAAATAATATCTGTCCTATCATTTAACCCACCCTCACCATACTTTATAGACAAGATAGCGATAGAAAGTGGTCCTAGAAATTCAACAAGAGGAACCCATATTGTATTTTCTGCACCAGAAAAAAAATAACTAATACCGATAACTAACCCCATGAAAGACCAGATCCACCACGTCGCTCGGTTTGGCTTTGATTCTCCCTTGAAAATAGAGATTATATAAATAATATACGCAATAAAAGCAATAACTCCTGCAATAATACCAAGGAGTGCTTTTGTATCGAAATCCATATTTTAAAATTATACCACACCCGATAACAAAAACCCACCGAAGTAGGTTTTCTACTGGCAGTTATAATCATTTACTTATCTCTAATTTAGTGTTAGAGTAACATAAATTTAAACACTCATTCTTATGCTTAAAAATTCAATACTTTCTTTGATTTATCCTGATGCGGAGATTTTCATCAAAAAGTTTTCTTTTGTTGATGATACACTTTCAGTAAAAGTCACTTGTTGTATACCAATCAAAGGGTATGCAAAGCAAACTATTCCCTACGTAACTGCTGAAAATTATGTTCGCTGTCTTTCACAAACAAGTTACCTGCTTGCCCATCATGTTTTAAAGAATAATTTAATTTCAGTAGGAATAAATGAAAAGACATTCCTGAGGGCGATGGAATCTTGGGAATTGTATTATAGAAATATCGCAATGACATTCCACCATCGTGCAAAACGAGGAGAAGAATTTGAGATGGAATTATCCCTCAAAAATTTCCGTGAAATTAAATCACTTAAAGATTACATCTTGTTTAATTTTTCAAACAAAAAGACCGTAATTGGTGGTGAAATGAGTTTTGTGTTTTTAAAATAATAAGATTACAAAAGAGATCCTAAAAACCCGCAAGAAAAATCTTGCGGGTTTTTTAAATATGCCAAATTAAATCCCCTCTTCTTTCAATTTCTCAATTGCCTCTTTTGCTTTCTTTGAGAGTTTTTGAGGCATAGTGACGAGCACCCGAATGATGATGTCCCCACGAGATCCTCGATGTGGCACACCTTTGCCTCGTACACGAAGGAATTCGCCATGATTGATACCTTCAGGAATTTTCACCTCAAGTGTATTCCCTTCGAGTGTTTTCAAATCATATTTCATACCGAGGAGTGCATCAGAGAGTTTAATCTTCAAATCCATTGTGAGATTGTTGCCATCACGTTTGAATACTCCATGAGAGCGAATATTCATCTTGATATAGAGGTCGCCTGCGTCGCCACCTTGCACTGCTTCACCCATGCCTGTCATGCGAATCATCTCACCTGGTTTGATACCCGCAGGGATATCGACAGAGAATTCTTCTTGCTTACGACGAACACCCGCACCCTTACAATCATGACATTTCTCATGAGAGCGCTTGCCTGTACCATGACATTCGTCACACGCTCGCACACTTGCAAATGAGCCGAGTATCGAACGCTTCATTTCGCGAACTTGACCTTGACCATTACAGACCTTGCATGTGTCCATCTTTGTCCCTGGTGCACCACCAGAACCATGACAGGTCGAACACTTTGATTGTTTTTCGAGAGAAATAGTACGCTTCACACCAAAAATAGATTCTTCAAAAGTAATATCTATCTCGGTCGAAATATCTCGTCCACGTTTTTTTGATGAACGACGTCCACCACCACCAAAGAAATCACCGAAGATATCTCCTAGGTCACCCATGTCGAATTCCACACCATTTCCATTCTGGAATCCAGAGAAATCGAATCCGCCGAAGCCTCCACCTTGCCCGCCACCAAATCCTTGCGGGCCAGCCGAGCCGAATCTGTCATACTGCGCGCGTTTATTATCATCAGAGAGTGTCTGATACGCTTCATTCACTTCCTTGAACTTCGAATCATCACCCTTGTTTTTATCAGGGTGATATTTATGCGCCATCTTATGGAACGCTTTTTTAATTTCGTCCTTTGATGCGCTTTTATCTATTCCGAGTGTTTCGTAGTAGTCTTTTGACATAAAATTGATTATATAGATAGATATATAAAATACAAAATATATACTACCATTACAAAAAATAAAACTAGTCTTACCAGAGAGGCTCACGAGCTCGACGGAGCGAGTGCTTGAGAAAATTTTTAGTAAAAAATTTTCGTACTCTCTGAGAAGAGCTAGTTTTATTTTTTAAGTTTTACTTTACCTCCGGATTCTCATTCACTTCCGCATCCTTTACTTCTGAATTCTGTTGTTCAGGAGTTGCTTGCCCGTCCGCAGGATTAGGGTTTTCTTTTGCCATCGCTTCACCAATTTTAGACATTTCAGCAGAGAGTGCTTCGAGTGCTGTTTTCATTGCACCGATATCACTACCGTCTTTCGCAGTTCGTACCGCAGTGATTTTCTCTTCAACACTTGTTTTGAGAATCGCATCGATTTTGTCACCATATTCTTTGAGAGATTTCTCCGCAGAGAAAATCATCATTTCAGCAGTATTTTTCTCATCAACAAGTTCTTTCTTTTTCTTGTCTTCTTCTGCATGAAGTTCAGCGTCTTGTTGCATCTTCTTGATATCTTCATCAGTAAGTCCAGAACTCGCTTCAATACGAATCGTCTGAACTTTACCTGATGCTTTGTCTTGTGCTTTCACATTCAAGATTCCGTTTGCATCAACATCGAATGTTACTTCAATCTGAGGAATACCTCGTGGTGCAGGTGGAATACCGTCAAGCACGAATCGGCCGAGGAGTTTGTTATCAGATGCCATAGGTCGTTCACCTTGTGTGATATGAATCTCTACCGATGTCTGATTGTCCGCCGCAGTTGAGAACACTTGTGATTTAGAACTTGGAATAGTTGTGTTGCGTTCGATAAGTTTTGTCGCTACACCACCGAGTGTCTCGATACCGAGTGAAAGTGGAATCACATCAAGGAGAAGCACATCTTTGACATCACCTTGGAGCACGCCACCCTGTACTGCAGCACCGAGTGCCACAACTTCATCAGGATTGATAGAACGATTTGGCTCTTTACCGAAAAGACTTTTCACCGCTTCAATAATAGCGGGCATACGAGTCTGACCTCCCACCATGATGATTTCATTGATTTCACCAATTTTGAATGGTGATGCTTCCATCGCACGCTTTGTGATTTCGATTGAGCGAGTAATATATTCCTCAGAAAGAGATTCGAGTGTCGCACGAGACAATTTCTCCACCAAGTGTTCTGGGCCATTTGCACCAGAAGTGATAAATGGAATATTGATTTCAGTTTCTGGAGTTGTAGAGAGTTCGATTTTTGCTTTTTCTGCTGCTTCATCGAGACGCTGAAGTGCGAGAGGGTCTTTTGAAATATCAATACCTGTCTTTGTCTTGAATCCATCTGCGAGCCAGTTGATAATCTTCTGGTCGATATCACGACCTCCCATGTGAGAGTCGCCGTCTGTTGATTTTACTTCAATAACATCATCTGACACTTCGAGAACTGACACATCGAATGTACCACCTCCGAAGTCATAGACAACAATTTTCTCATTCTTCTTTGTGTTGAATCCATACGCGAGCGCTGCTGCTGTCGGCTCGTTGATGATACGCTTCACATCAAGTCCTGCGATAGCACCGGCATCTTTTGTTGCCTTACGTTGTGCATCATTGAAATATGCAGGCACCGTAATGATCGCCTCTGTGATTTTCTCACCAAGTTTTGCTTCAACGTCTGCTTTGATTTTCGCGAGAATCATAGCTGAGATTTCTTCTGGACGATTCCATTTGTCACCGATATTTACTTCGACACCACCAGCGGTGCCTTTTTGCATTTTGAATGGAGCAGTTTTTTGTGCTTTCTGAATTTCAGCATCTTCAAACATGTGACCCATGAATCGCTTGATACCGTAGATAGTGTTCTGTGGATTTGTAACTGCCTGACGCTTCGCAAGGAGACCTACCAATCGGTCGCCATTTTTACCAATAGCAACAATAGACGGAGTTGTACGTCCACCTTCGATGTTTTCAATAATTTTCGGCTGTCCACCTTCGATAATCGCGACAGCACTGTTTGTTGTACCTAAATCTATACCAATGATTTTTGACATATAATTTCTTTTTTATTACTAATAAATTTTATTTAAGAAAATAACTATAACTCTTTTTTTCAACTTTTGTTTTACTAACTAAAAATACTTCTAATTTCAATAACTTCCAACCAAAGGGCATTTTCTTTATTTTATTTTTAAATGTTTTTTCCCAAGAAGCAGGGATTGCTAAGGCGTAATATCTTGCTTTTTTAGGATTATTACCTTCAATATCCATCCGTGAAAGTATTTGACCAAAAAGAGTATAAAATGAATTATGCACAGTTTGGTTTTTTGCTTTTCCATCTCCTTTGCATTCAATATAATAATATTTTCTCCATTTAGGATGAAAAGCAATTATGTCGCAACCGTGTTCACCTAAATCTTTTGTGTGACGATTTTTTACTACCCAACCATTATCTTCTAAATGATTACATAGTAAATCTTCTACTTTCTCTTCTTTTAAACTTTCCATACACACATATTATATTAATATTAGATTTTTGACAAGTATTTCGTGACCACTGAAACTATGTTGATTATTATAATTACCCATGATAAACTGTCAATACCATGAAAAGACAGGATTTTTCCAAGAAAATCATTAAAATACTCTCCGAAAAGCCAGCTGTTTCAATCAGAGAGGTAGTTGATACAGTCTTACCTGAAAACGGCTCTACATACCCTATTACACGCTCCATAAAGGGCCTAGAAGAGGCAGGATTAATAGAACACATCTCATCAGGACAGAACAGTTACGCCCGCCTCACAAAGGACGGCAGAAAGAAAGCCACGAGCATAAAACTCGAATCCGAAGAGAGTCTCGTCAGCACAACATGGGACGGATATTGGCGTATTATCCTCCTCGATCTACCAGAGAGTCGCAAGAATGAACGCGAATCACTCCGCTACCTTCTCAAAAAAGCTGGATTCATCTGCCTGAAAAACTCAGCATGGATTTCCCCATACCCATTTGAACATATGTTCACCAATATTAAAAAAGATTTAGGACTTACGAGTGAGTTAATGATTATTGTTACCAATACCGTAGATAAAGAAACCGAAGATTTTTTCTTCGAGAGTTTAAAATAAAAAAAGACACCATTGCAATAGCAACAGTGTCCAAGCGACAGCTAATTATAAATAATTAGATATCAAAACAAATAACAAGCGATACTACACCTTAGGCACTTTTATGCATGGGTACTTCGGGGTCTTTCTCGAAGTGACTGTGCACTGAGTGATTGTAACACGCGTTAGTGTAGCCTCTCATCGCCAAGCCAAATCCTATCCATACAGGAATGACCATTGTAATAACAACGACAGGAGGACTAATAAAGGGATCTTTAGCATTACTGACAAGGGCCATGAAAAGAGTAACCGAGAGAATCAATGCGATTGATATAGCAACAATAAGGCTATAAAAAGCAATAGAACTTTCATGGGATTTAAACAGAAAAGCGTGAGCGCGTGAAGAAACATTTTGTGTCATAAAGGTATACGTATTTAAGGGTTTAAAAGATTTTTTTCATTATAAACCATATAACACCAAAAGTCAATTATTGAAAAAATAATCTTATTATATCTGACTTAAGATGACGTATTTTTGTTTTATTAAATCAACGCGATACTATTTACTTTTATTTATCATAATGATATAATATACAAAAATTT
>JAGOOZ010000017.1 GCA_017992215.1 Minisyncoccota bacterium | reverse complement strand
TCTGGTCAGGCTCGAGGTTCGTGGTTTTTTGAAGCAAGTGCTCCTATTGAAGTTCTCGATGAAAACGGTGTCAGTATTGGCCAAAAATACATAACAGCAGAGGGGGACTGGATGACAACAGATTTTGTGCCATTCTCTGGGGAGGTATCATTTGTCGTCCCTGCTGGTGTTTCGTCTGGTTTCGTTCTCTTTAAAAAAGATAATCCATCGGGGGAGTCAAAATTTGATGAATCTGTATTGGTTCCAGTTCGTTTTCAGTGGTGATATGTATCGTATTTCTCGCTAAATCATTGTATTTATTGATATATATGATACTATGGGAAGGTTATATCGGGATGTGGTGTAACGGCTAACATGCCTCTTTTGGGAAGAGGTGACTCAGGGTTCGAATCCCTGCATCCCGACAGGAAAAAGTTATTTTTCATGGTGGGATGTACACGTAAATTGATTTACGTGTATCAGGGATTCGAAAACCTTTTCCATGTGAGGAACGAACGGAAAAGGTGTACTGAAACTGTATGTTTCGAAATTCCCTGCATCCCGACAGGAAAAATTTATTTTTTAAGGCTATATTTTTTGTTATTTAGGTGTGTATGTAATATGAAAGAATCAATACCATCAATAAAAATGTTTGCTAGTGAGGATATTCGCAGTGAATTACACATTGAGCACAACACAGATACACTGGAATTTAAAAAGCGCGTTGAGACATTTTGTCGAGAGGTTCTTGTTTCTGAGAATCGTCTCGATAGTGGTAATTTTGCGCATGTTTTTGCAAAAGAAGACACCTATGAAGGTCTTTGTTTTAAAAAATTAAAACCTCTTACTGAGCCATATAACTCAGTTCATGAAGAAGGAAAAATATTGAATCATATTCGAGGGTTTCGGTCTGATCTTGTTCGTATTCCTGTTGCACACTTATCTGCAGAACAATACGCGACTGATAATAATGGCAAGACAGTAAAACGCAGGCTCCTTGTTATGGAAAAGATCGATGGAGTAAGCCTGAGAGATGTCTTTGCTCCTGAATCAGAAAGTCGAAGAAAAGAACTTCCTAAGAATTTTAATCCAAAAGAGTATTTTTCTTCCCTAAAATCATTTTTTGAAGTACTTCATAGTGAAAAAGGGGTATATCATCGGGATGTAAGTATGGGAAATCTCATGATCGATATGCATGGACGGCCTGTTGTTATTGATTTTGGCGAGTCATTTTGGGGTGATGCAGAAGAGGGTTTTGATCAATACGGGAGACATTCGAATGCGGTAGGGAATGAGGATGTCGATCTCAAGAAGCTATCTCTTATTGAAGAGCATATTCTAAAGATACTTGACAAAAACTAGATTTTAATATATTATATTTAAAAATAACATTTACGACATGACAACACATAGTTTTCTCGACACTGACCTCAAAGAAAAAATTTCAATACTGGAGACAGAAGGACGTGATTCTATTTCTTTTACGACAGGAGAAAAAACTCCGGTATCAATCGTACGAAAAGATACAGAATTACATAAAAAGCACTCAGGGCATCTTCTTTCGAATGAGGTAACACACAATGGTACACTGTATGTAGTATTTTATGGACTAAAGCTTGATTAATGTAATATATTGATCAGGCTTTATTTTTTTGTCGATTTCAGGTAGAATACGACCCATGCGGGATTAGTTAAATGGTATAACTCTAGTTTTCCAAACTAGTGTCAGGAGTTCGATTCTCCTATCCCGCACACAACCAAAAATAGTTCACCTTGAATAAGGGTGGACTATTTTTGTGTTGTTGCGAGGATAAGAAAGCCAAATGTTTGGCTTTCGTGGAGAATCGAAAGACTTTTCCGTACGAGCCCTCCTGTTGTAGACAGGAGGAGCGAGGTGGAAAAGTACCTGACTATGTAATAGTCGATTCTCCTATCCCGCACAACAGATAAAACCCCACTTCATTCTGAAGCGGGGTTTTGTTTTTGACTAAGTCTGTAGATGTGACGCACGTGTGATTCAAATGCATCAAGAAGTGTCGGATAGTTATGATAGGGGATATCATATTTCCTGCATACACTTTGAATAATTTTTTGAAGAGCGGGGTAGTGTACGTGACTTATTTTTGGAAAGAGGTGATGTTCTATTTGAAAATTAAGTCCACCGAGAAGCCACGATACGAGCCTGCTTTGTGTTGCAAAGTTTGCTGTTGTTTGTAATTGGTGAACATAGAATTCATTTTCAATAACAGATACACCTTCTTGTTTTGTTTGTTTGGGTACAGGGAATGATGATTTCTCTTGAATATGTGCAAGTTGGAATACAATACTGATAACGATTCCACACATAGACGCCATAACAAAGTATCCAATAAGTGCTTTTTCTGCACCAACAACATACATCGGTATTCCAAAATATACACTCAGGTAATAGACTTTGACACTCCAGAAAAATATTTTTTGTCTTGTATTCATCGGGATTCTTGTGTGTGACACTCTCCCTTTAAAATATTTTTTGAAATCAAAGAAGAAAACCCAGAGTATATATTCACATGCATACAACACCCATACATACAAACCCTGAAATCCATACCACCATTTCCACTGTTGCCCATAATAGAGCCGGAGGAATGGTGCAGTGTTGATGTCATCATCGTGATCAGTATTTGTAAATGTATGATGCGTGATGTTGTGTTTTTTGTCCCAGAAATACGAACTTGCACCGAGTGCATCAAGTGAGTGTGCAAAAAAAGTATTTATTCTAGTGTTTTCAGAATAACTACCATGCGCTGCGTCATGCATGATGTTAAAACCAACACCAGCACACCCGCATCCGAGCATCATGCAAAGTATGATTGAAAGTCCTGTATTTGATGGAGTAAAAAATACGAGTGTTGTGTAAAGTGATACACAGAGAAGAATCCAGAATGCTGTTTTGAAATAGAGAATTCCATTTCCTTTTTGAGAAATATTTTTTTGTGTAAAATATTCTCGTACTTTCTTTTTCAATTCGAAAGAGAATGCACTATTGTCTATAAACTTTATCATGTGTAAAGTGCTTTTTTCTATAGTGTACCATGGTGTTACAAAATAAAAACTACCCATAGATAGAATAGGGTAGTTTTTATAATATATTCACGAGTCGGTGAATTATTTTACTGCATCTTTCAATGCTTTCGCTGCGCGGAATTTTGGAACTTTTGTAGCAGCAACTTTTACCTGTTCACCAGTTTTTGGGTTGCGAGCCATGCGAGCTGCACGTGGCTTTACTGAAAAGATTCCAAGACCTGCGATTGATACTTCGCCACCTTTTTTCAAGGTTGCAACGATTGCATCAAACATACCATTCACAACTTCTTCAGCCTGTACTTTTGTACCACCGATTTTTTCATGAACGAGTTCTACGAGTGCTTGTTTATTCATTGAATTTGTATTCTCAAATTTTTAGAAAGAGAATGTTTCTGAATAATAATTCGACCGTTTATAAACGGATCCCTTTAAAAAGGAGTAATCCTATTATATACCAAGGCAATTTTTAGAACAAGCATTTTTTAATATTGACATTATTTATTTTTATTGTTTTTTACTAATCAAAAAATCACCCATTGGGTGATTTTTTGATTAAAATTCTCTACTACCGAGCGTATTCTGTGATTCTATTTTCTCGAATGAGGGTTACTTTGATTTCACCAGGGTATTTGAGGTCTTGTTCAATCTTTTTTGCTATCTCTCGAGCAAGATTCTTTGATTCGATGTCATTTATCTTGTCTGGAGTAACAAAAATACGGATTTCACGACCAGCAGCGAGTGCGTATGATTTCTCAACACCTGTAAAGCTTTTTGCGATAGCTTCAAGGTCTTGGAGGCGTTTGATATAGTTTTCAACGCTATCTCGACGTGCACCAGGGCGTCCACCAGAGATGTGGTCAGCTGTCTGTACGATAACTGCTTCGATAGTCTCATGAGGGCAATCATCGTGATGACTCTTCATTGCGGTAATTATTCGAGGGTCAGCGCCAAACTTCTGAAGAATACGAATACCGATATCAATATGTGTACCTTGGACTTCATGATCGAGTGCTTTTCCAATATCGTGTACGAGGGCTCCTGCTTTTGCTATTTGGACATCAGCACCAAGTTCTTCGGCGAGCATTCCTGCGATGTGTGCCATTTCAATAGAGTGCTGAAGTACGTTTTGACCGTATGATGTTCTAAAGTAGAGACGACCAACAATCGCAACGATTCGAGGGTCGAGATTAAAGATTCCACATTCATAGACCGCTTGGTCTCCCTTGTCTTTGATGATTTTGTTGATATCTTCTTGTGCTTTTGCGACAACTTCTTCTATTTTGGCGGGCTGAATACGTCCATCAAGAATAAGATTTTCAAGTGCCAGTCGTGCAACATGTCTTCGAACAGGATCAAATGATGAAATAACAATAGCACCAGGTGTTTCATCAATAATTAATTCTACGCCTGCTGTTCGTTCAAATGCACGGATGTTTCGGCCTTCTTTACCAATAATCTTTCCCTTTATCTCATCATTAGGAATATTGACCGATGTCATCATCATTTCACTTGCAGTTGATGATGCAAGGCGGTTAATACTTGAGGCGAGGATATCTTTTGCTCGACGGTCGAGTTTTTCGACGTTTGATGTTTCCATCTTTTGCATACGAATAAGAAGATCTTCCTCATATTTTTCTTCAATATTTCTCAAGAGCATATCACGGGCTTCGTCTGTCGTTAGACGAGAGATTTTCTCAAGCTCTTTCTCTTTTTCTGTTTGCATTCCATCGACGCGTTCTTTGATTTTCTTGATGTCTTCAACTTTTAGTTTGATATTTTCGATTTCTTTATCAATTTCAAGCTGTCGAGCATCGAGAAGTTCATCTTTTTTGATAAGACGATGTTCTGTTTGCTTTAATTCTTCTTCTTTTTGGGTTGCTTGTTTCTGCGATTCATTTTGGATTTCCTCTGCTTTCTTTTTTGCGTCATCGACAACTCGTTGGGCTTCTTCTTTTGCACCAAGCATCATTTGCTTGATTTCAAGTTCCATTGATCCTTTTTTACCCAGCGAAATAATAAGACGCAAATAATACCCAACACCAACACCAACAAGGAGTGCGGCGATAGATATGATAATTGCTGTAAAACTCATATATTCGGGCGGTGCGCCCTTCGAAAACTATATCGTTCGGTGATATGCGTGGGTGAATATTCGTGTAGAGGTGTGATTCTTCAAAGACATATGTAATTCCAAGATATTGTTAGGGAAAGGGGACACTGAAATAAACTACTAAAATTCGATGACCTCATAATACCAGATAGATGAAGGTGTGTCTATGTCGATTGACAATATGATAACTTTTCTGTATAAAAAGATAAAATAATTCTTTGTAGTATGGATAAAATATCAAAAACTATTCGACCAGCACAGTATTTGTCGATAACCACTCTTCTTCGTGCTTTGTATGCCCCGACTGTCTTTGTTGGCATGCTTGGGCTTGCAACCTTTATTACGTTTTTTGTTTTTGGGCGATTGATGGGTGGTGATATTGCTTTGTTTATCATTGTTTTATCTGTGATGATATACCTTGCCTATCACTACGTAGTTACACAGCATCATATTAATCGCGCACTGAAGACATCAAGTCTTGTTGGTGTTGAAAACATTATTCAGGCAGTTCCGCTTGCTCGATCAAGAAAGATGAGACGCAAGATGTTGAAAAAGATGCATTCGTTGATTGTTTCAAACGAAGAAAGTCTCCAGAAGAGCTTTTCTGTGCACAAGGGTGTTCCACTCTCTATTTCTTTTTGGGATAGGCTCGCTCTAATTGTTGACGTGTATGAGCGGTATCTTATTTTGAAAGCGTACAGTCGAGATGTGACTATCACAGAAAATGAAATTACTCAGACGGTATTGGGGCGGTACGAGAAGACTGTTGATGATTTTCTCTCAAAGATGTGTTCGTATCCGTATGATTTTGAAAAGGTTTCTCGTCAGTTTTTTGATTACAAATCTGCATTCTTAAAGAAGAATAAGCATTTTTGTTATCTTATTTCACGTGATGAATGGTGGCGCACGATTCAAGGGAAGTGTGTGAAGCTTTATATCGAGCCAGCCCTGCGTGCCAAACTCGCAGATCCTGATGTTGAAAAACTACTTCCGTCTCATGAGTATGCGATGTACCTTCTTCAATACGGTGTATTGTGTGAAAAATGGAAAATCCCAAATGTTTCAAGTGAATTTTTGCATAAATTAGGTACGCTTATGCATTCTGTGTTTGAATCTTCACCTGAAGCTGAAAAACTTCTTTTTGTAAAAGAATTAATAAAAGTAAAACGTGGAAAAACAATTACAGAATACATGTAACTGATATGTGTAAAAAAAATCCCTCGCCAGATGCGAGGGATTTTTTATTTACCTGATTTTGTTTTTGAGATGATTTCATCTACAATGCCATACTTCTTTGCCTCCTCGGCTGTCATCCAGTAGTCACGATCAGTGTCTTTTTCTACTTGTGTTGGTGTCCTGCCTACATTTTTACCGAGAATTTCATTGAGTGTCGCTTTTGTTCGTAGAATATGTCGTGCGCCAATCTCGATATCACTTCCTTGTCCTTCGACACCAGAGAGTACTTGGTGAATCATAACTTCTGCGTGAGGGAGAATGTATCGTTTACCCTTTTTTCCTGCAGAGAGTACAAGCGCTCCACCCGACGCTGCCATGCCGACACAGATAGTCGAGACATCGCATGTAATGTGATTCATTGTATCTATCATAGCAAGAGTACTGCTAACCGAACCACCAGGGGAATTGATATACAGATGAATATCTTTTTTAGGGTCTGCATGCTCGAGATAGAGTAATTGCGCAATAACGAGATTTGCGAGATTGTCGTCTATTGGACCACCAAGAAAGATAATTCGTTCATTTAAAAGGCGAGAGTAAATATCATACGCTCGCTCACCATTGGTTGTTTTTTCTATTACGGTAGGTATTAACATAGGTAAAATATAGCAAATTGGGGCGTTTAGGGGTACTTGACAGATAGGCATATTGTGTGATATAATACACACAGAAAATGATCTTTGAGATGTTTTTGTGAAAAGGTGCCTGATATGTGGATTTTGGAGATAGAGAAATGTGTCTACAAAATCCACATATTAAACCCTTATTTATGAAAACAATAAAAATGTTATTTGTAATGATCATGGTGATCGTTGCATGCTCTTCATGTGCAGATGAAAATCTGCGTCCTTCGATTGGTGTTGGTATTGGTACCGACCCTATGACCGGACAGCTCCGTGTTCAGTTAAGCGTAAGTGTTGGGTATCCTGGATACCCGCCACTGTACAACTCTCCAATGTATGGTACCTATTATGCAATGCCATATCCAAACCAGACCAGTGTTGCGTACATACTGTCTCGTCCTGTAAATCAAACAGCAATTCCTGTATTTGATGCACAGGGAAGACAGATTGGTATTGTAAACTGTGTAACCGGTGACTGGAGAGAATGTAATCGTTTATTTGAATACATTCGTGGTTGGAATTATTCACAACCATTTGCAGTGCTTGTTCAATGGACAGCATTAAACGAAGGCAACATTGTTGGGTAGTAGTACTCCAACAAAAAGCCACCCGTATATATGGGTGGCTTTTTTGCTATCTGGTTTCCAAAAACGTAAACACTTTTTCATTCTCAAGCATGTTTTCTACGTATGCTTGTGCACGAGCAGGGTCTGCGTCTTTGTATGCGGTCATGATCTTCTCTACTTCAGTTGCTATTTCTTCCTGTGTCGGCTTGAGGTTTTCTTTTTCGGCAATGGTTCGAATAATCATTTGAAGTTTTGCTCGCTTTGTTGCATCTGGTCGCCACTCTACTTTTAATTCATCTTCTGTTTTGTTGATTTGCTTGAGATAGTCTTCGAAGGTGAATCCCATTTGTGCAATATCAGCTTGGAGGCGATAGAGTATTTTTTCGATTTCACTTTGGATGAGGATTTCTGGAATATCTCCTTCTGTGGTTTCGATGAGGGATTCAATGATTGTGAGGCGGAGTTTGTCTTTCTCTGCAGTTTCCTTTTCGATTTTCATATTTCCACGAATTTTTTCTTTGAATGCTTCAACTGTTTCAAAATCACCAAATGTTTTTACGAATGCATCATCAAGGGGAGGAAGTCCCTCCTCTGCTGTCGCTTCGGCGGGCAAGTGTTCTTCTTCACCATGATTATGCTCTACCCCTGCATCATGCATTGCTTGATGCTTGTCCGCCATAGCTTGTTTCATGCTGGTGGGCGCGCGCATTTTACGAAGTTCAAGAAGTGTTTTCTCTATTTCTGCTTCATCGATAGTGATTGTAGGTGTACCGTGTGCGGTCACTTTTTCATGTGCAAGTTTCAGGTAGTCTGGAAGTTTCATTTCAGGGAGAACAGCTGTTGTGATTTTGAATTCAAGGTCAGCACCTTTGGCTATCTTTGTGATAGCAATCTGTGGGCGACCAATAGCATCGATTTTGTGTTCTTCGATAATCTTTGAATATGCATCATAGAGAGCGAGTTCTGCCATCTCTTCGAGGATCATTATCTCTGTAGTGTGTTCACGAACAATGTTCGCAGGTGCTTTGCCCTTGCGGAATCCTGGAAGTTCAAGACGGTCACCGATACGGATGAGCGCTTTTTCTTCGTATTTCTCAAATTCTACCACTGGGAGTGTTCCTGTGATTTCAACTTCACTTTTTTCTAGTTTTTTTATTGTTGTTTGCATCCCGTTAGAAGTAGATAATCTTTAGATTATCGTACATAGTTTAAATAATAAAATCGAAATATAACCACTATTTTAATACAGCTCCCTCGTCTCGAATAACATGAATGACTTCTAACGGGAGCATAGTTTTCCCAGCATAGCGTTATAAGGATTATTTGTCAAAAAGTAATTTGATAATTCATGAGGGGGGGTATAATG
>JAGOOZ010000016.1 GCA_017992215.1 Minisyncoccota bacterium | reverse complement strand
TAGCGTTTTCCCGCACTTTCCATTTTGGAAAGCTCTGTGCTTCGCACAGAGGCGCTTCAGCGCGCGGGGAACGCTGTATCAGCGATTTTGAAAATAGGTTCTAACTTGGTACAATAGACACACAAAATAAGCAACGCGTTTTTTGTGCGGGATAGGAAGCAAACTTTTTTGCTTCCGTACGGGAATCGAAAGGCTTTTCATTATCGGCCTTGCCGACTGAAAGGCACCCGCGACGGTAGTCGAGATTCCCGTATCCCGCACAAGAGTATGCTAGGCAAGGTGTTTCTTTGTGATATAATAGAATTCTATTTATCAATAATCCCGCGTTTTGCGGTGCATACACTATGAATACTGTCACTATATACAGCACACCAACTTGTCATTTCTGTCATATGGCAAAAGATTTCTTTAAAGAAAAGAATATCTCATATCAAGAATTTAATGTTGCAGAAGATCATGCAAAACGACAGGAAATGGTAGAAAAAAGTGGTCAGATGGGCGTACCCGTTATTCAGGTTAATGATTCAATTATTGTTGGTTTCAATAAGCCAAAACTTGTTGAATTGCTCGGAATCACAGAGTAGCGTTTACTATACAAATACCGTATTATAAAAGCACCAGAAATGGTGCTTTTATGTGTATGCCCTCATAGTTCAATGGATCCCAGTAGTAGAGCATAGCTCGCTACTGGGCAAGTAGAACAGTCCCGCCGTGCCCCGTAGTATGTCTCTGTAGTTCAATGGATACCTGCCCGCCAGTGCCTATGCCCCTGTAGTTCAACGGATAGAACAGTCCCGTCCTAAGGGATAGACAGAAGTTCAATTCTTCTCGGGGGCACAGGCTTTGGCAGGCGGGGAACAGTTCCGTCCTAAGGAATAGATGCAGGTTCGATTCCTGCCAGAGACACAAAAATTAGAGACATTACTACTGGGGTCCTAAGGAATAGATCCCCGTTCGATTCGGAGTGAGGGCACAGTTTCATCCCGTTTGTTTGAAGGGGTAGATGCAAAGAAAGGGTCTTTTATTTGTTGTAAAATATGCTATAATCGATTTTAATGGACCCAGAAACCAAACAAGCCTTAAAGGAAGAAGTAGAGCTTTCTCGCTCAAATAACGAGATGCTACAGAAGCTTGTTCGGTATCAGAAATGGAACCAGATTTATCGTGCATTATACTGGGGGATTATTATTTTCTCTTCAGTCGGTGCGTATTATTTTATCGAGCCATATCTTTCTAGTTTTGTGAATATATCAGGTGATGTAAGTCATATAAATGATATTACTAAAACACTCGGAGGACAAAATCAACAGCAACAGATAAAAGATTGGATGCAGTTGTTGGGGAATTAATTTACTCGTAAATGTTTTCTAAGATTAAATAGCACATGCTAGAGTGGCTGTCTTAGTAGATAAGCGACAGTATGGTGAATATTTTCTAAAATTAAACAGTATATGCCGAGGTAGCTCAGTTGGCCCGCCGATTGTGCTCTCTAAATTACAATGCTCGGCTAGTTGTTTTGGTGGATAACGCAAGTTTGCTATATTAAATTTCTGTTAAATATAAAATTATAATGCTCGGGTAGCTCAGTTGGTAGAGCGCTCCCCTGAAGAGGGATAGGTCACCAGTTCAAATCTGGTCCCGAGCACAATTAAGGCGGATAAATTCCGCGCTCCCCTGAAGAGGTGAGAAAGCGAATACGTGGAGCTTTCGCAAGACCTTGAATGTTTTGTACTCAAAATGTGAAAGGTGTACAGCTCCGGTAAGGAGGAGGTCACCAGTTCAAATCTGGTCCTCGGCACCAAAACTAAAAAATCCCCGTGAGGGGATTTTTTAGTTAGATTGATTTAATCTTAAGTGTTGTCTTTTTGTCTTTGTTTACCTTTGGAAGTTTAATTGTCAGAAGTCCGTGTTTTTCAACTGCTTCAGCTTCTTCTGGGTCAATTTCTTCAGGAAGAGAGATTGTACGAGAGAATGAACCCCAGTATAATTCTTGAACAAAATAATCTTCTTCGTTGATTGCTTTGTTCTCTTCACGTTTTCCTCGAATCGTAATCATATCTCGAGTAATACTAATCGTGAGATTTTCTGGTTGTACTCCAGCAACCATCGTGTTGATGATGATATCATTTGCAGTCTGGTATACATCGACAGTGAGCTGGGCTTCTTCGTCTTCTTCCCAGTGTGAATCTTTTTTAGGTTCTTTTTCGAGAAGTTCACTTTCTCCTTTGTCTGCTTTTGTCGGAAGGGTTATCTTTTTGTGAGCAGTCGAGAGTCCTGCTGTTCCTATTGGTTCTTCTTCGAGCTTCATGCTACCCGTCAGTCGTTCCAAGAATGATTTCTTTTTTAACATAAAATAATGTGCGTTATGAGATTGAATCAGCACTGCTCATACGCTTTAGTTTTTCGAATATAAGAATATTAATAATCGCGACGACCCACAAAAATCCAAACACTGAGAGAAAGTTTTCACCGCTTCCTTTCATTATAAAAAAATTAAAGATACTATGCAACACGATTGCACACAAAAGACCGAAGAAAAGATAGAAACTACGGTATCGTTGTGTGTAGAATGAGAGCCCAAGTGCACTTCCAATCATAGCACTTGCGATAGCATGGAGAAGTGTTGACCCAAGGAATCGCAAGTTTCCTGTCATCATACCGACAATTGTACCGCTCGTTTCAAGTGGCTGTATGAGATAGAGAACATTTTCAAATGCAGCAAATCCAAGCGCCACTGCAATAAAATACATAGGGTAATCAATCGGTCTATCAAGATTGCTGTTGCCAAATACGATAAGTGCGACGCCGATGAGTTTGAGTATTTCTTCGATACTTGCCCACGCAATAATCTGCATGGTTCGTTCGCCGAGATAGGGAAGTGAAAGTTTCTCGAGCCAAATCGCTCCAATAACCATAATCGCACCAATGATAAAACAAAGCGCAATCAGACCTCGTGGTTCAGGGTCATCTGTATCATCTTCACCTTTGAGCCAAAACCAAAGCCAGAGAATAGCAGGAACTGCGCCACCCAAAATGGCGTACAGCAGTGTCTCTGGATTTTTAAAGAGTGCTTCCATGTGGCCACTTTGTTACGATGAGTAATTGCTTGTCGCGGGCAGGAAGCAATGACCAGAGTTCTTCGGTAACGAACGGCATAAAAGGATGGAGTGTGGTAATAGTCTTACTGAGTGTGTCGAGGAGGAATTGTGCGCGTGATAGTTTTGCTTCTTCGTCTGTTCCCGTGAGGATTGTTTTACTTTCTTCAATAATCACATCAGCAAGTCGTGTCCATGCGTATTGGTAGATTTTTTCACCAGCGAGATAGAATTTGTATTCTGTCATTTCTTTGGTAATTGTTGCAAATAATTCATCTCGCTCAGTGATGAGTGCCTTGTCTGTATCAGTGTATGAAGAAAATTTTGGATTGTATGTGATACCTTCAGTCGAAGAGAGAATAAATCGTGTGATGTTCCAGAGTTTGTTTGCAAAATTTTTGTATGCCTTGATTTTATCTTCGCTCATCTTGCTATCGTTACCTGGACCTGTACCAATAATAAGTGACATGCGAAGCGCATCGGTACCGTATTTTTCTATCATGTCGAGTGGGTCGATGATGTTACCGAGAGACTTACTCATCTTGCGTCCCTGTGCATCTCGTACGAGTCCATGGAGATAGACAGTTTTAAATGGAATCTCTCCGACGAGGTATTGTGACATGAGAATCATACGTGCCACCCAGAAGAAGAGGATGTCATATCCTGTTTCGAGAATTGTTGTCGGATGATATGTTTTGAAATCTTCGGTTTCTTCTGGCCATCCGAGAGTTGAGAATGTCCAAAGACCCGATGAGAACCATGTATCGAGAGTATCTTCGTCTTGAATCCATCCTTCACCCTCAGGTGCTTCTATTCCACAGTGTATTTCTTCTTTATTATAAATTGGTTGAGCGATTTCATTAGCTTTTATCCAGTCTTCATCAATTAACCCAAGATTCTTAAGTTCTATGATTAGACTAGCACCAATTTGTATATTGTTATTTGTTTGTGCATGGTCTGGATTTTTCCATGTTTTATTATAAAATTCCGTTCTGGTCATTCCAATTTTAGAAAGAAAGATATTTTCATTAAAATGTTTTGCCTGATGAGGGCCTCCTAGTTGTCGTTTGTACCACACAGGGATTCTGTGCCCATACCAAATCTGTCGTGAGATACACCAGTCACGGAGGTTTTCAATCCAATGACGGTACACTTTGTCGAAACGATCGGGAATAATAGAAAGAGAACCATTTAGAACTGGTTCAAGCATGAGTTCTTTGAGTGTTTTTCCTCCACGGTCGGCGATTGGTTTGTTCACATTGATAAACCATTGCAATTTTGGAAGGGGTTCAATAATACCACCTGTGCGTTCAGCCGTGGAGACATTTTGTGTGGTGTCTTCTTCTTTCTCGAGAAGTCCCTCAGTGCGGAGCCATTCGACGATTATTTCACGCGCTTCAGTCGTTTTCTTACCGAGTAAATTTTCTCCACCAACAGTCATCTTGGCGTATTCGTTGATAACTTGTTTTGTTGGTAGATTATGACGAGTTGCGATATCCGCATCTATTTGGCTGTGGGCTGGAGTGACACCGAGTGCGCCAGTACCGAATTCTTTTTCTACTGATTCATCAGCGATGATTTTGATATGAATCGGAACACCACAAAATACTTCATCATATTCGCGTCCGATAAAATCCGCATATCGTTCGTCAGTTGGATGCACTGCAACAGCAACGTCACCGACTTTTGTTTCAGGTCGAGTTGTTGATATGGAGATAGGGAAGTCCTTGCCGTATTTAAATGTGTAGAGTTTTGATTTTCGCTCTTCGTAGACTATTTCATCATCAGAAATAACTGTTTGACCTTTTGGGTCCCAGTTTACAACTCGGTGTCCACGATAGATGAGTTCGTTATCGTACATTTTCTTAAATGCTGTACGAACAGCGAGTGAACGTTTCTCATCAAGTGTGAACGCTTCACGTGACCAGTCGACAGATGCGCCCATCTTTTTGATTTGATTCACAATTGTGTCATGACTTTCTTGTGCGAATGCTTGGACACGTTTCAAAAACTCCTCGCGACCTAAATCGCTTTTTCGTTTACCTTCTTCTTTTTCAAGAATCTTTTCAACTTTTGATTGTGTAGCAATAGCAGCGTGGTCAGTACCAGGGAGCCAGAGTGTGCGTTTGCCTTGCATGCGCGCAAAGCGAACCATGATGTCTTCAATGACGAGCATCGATGCGTGTCCAGTGTGAAGCGTGCCAGTGACATTTGGAGGAGGGAGAACGATTGAGAACGGTTCGGCGTCGGGTGAAGTTATTCCTTTTTCGATACACACATCAGGATTGAAAAATCCGCTCTCTTGCCAGAGCGAATAAATACGGTCTTCGGTTGATTGTGGATCGTACGGTTTGAGAAGTTTTGGGTCAATGTTCGGTTCTTTATACATAAAGAAAATATAACATTTTAAGGCTTTTTTGGCTTTATTGACAAAATTATATTTTTATGCTAAAATTCACAACAAAATCATTTAATTTTTTTATTGAAATGAGTTACAGTTCTTTATTCTTATTAGTGTCTCTAGTTGCTTTATCTGTTAAATTTGGTCTTGGTTTAGGAAAATGTTCTTCAGAAGCTAAAAAAGTAGAGCTTGAAAAACAAAACCAACAATTAAAAGACGAAATTCAAGAACTTAAAAAGTAAGATTTCCACTAGCGCGTAAGGTGTCCGAATTAATTCGGACACCTTTTTTGTTTTTCTTTTGAGATGCGAAATATCCGGCGATAGCAATCATGAGCGCATTGTCGGTACTGAGTCCTTTTACAGGGAAGTGGGCTGTTACTTTTGGTGATATTTTTTTGAGTGTTGCCTTGAGTGTTTTCTGTAAATACGTATTTCCAGAGACTCCACCACCAACGATAAGTGTACGTGCTTTATATTTTTCGAGAGCGCGAAGTGTTTTTGAAACGAGTACTTCAATACTTGCGTCTTCGAATTCACGAGCGATTTCGGATTTCATTTTCTCTGTGAGTGGAGTATTGCTTGCCTGCCGGACAGGCAGGTCGCGAATATAATAAAGAACAGCAGTTTTCAAGCCTGAAAATGAAAAATCAAAATCCTTTGAATGAATCATTGGGCGAGGGAAAGTCAATTTTGAAATTTTATTTTCTTTTCGCTCTACTTGCGCCAGTTTTGATATTTCTGGACCACCAGGATAGGGAAGCCCAAGCATTCGTGCAACTTTGTCGAATGCTTCACCGACTGCATCATCACGAGTCTGCCCAATGAGTTTGTATTTTCCGATATCTTGCGCAAGTACGAGTTCGGTGTGTCCACCTGAGACAAGCAGTGAAAGCGCAGGGAAGAGCGTATTCTTTTTCTTCCATGTGAATGTTTTTCCTTTACTCGGGAGAATAGAGAGAATATGACCCTCCATGTGATTCACAGGAACAACTGGTACACCAAGCGTTTTTGCTAATTCTTCTGCAAAGGTGATTCCCACCCAGAGTGCAGGCTCAAGTCCAGGGCCAACGGTGACTGCGATGAGATCAATCTTCGGATTCTTTGCTTTGCGCATCGCTTCTTCGTATACGGGTCCGATATTTTTTATATGTTCACGTTTTGCCATTGCAGGAAAAACACCACCATAGTTGGTGTGAATCGGTTGAGATTGTACAACGTGTGAATGTGTCGTAAAAGACACGCCAGTTTTACTTGGCTTCGCTTCGAGAACTGCGACACACGTGTCATCACAACTTGTTTCAATAGCTAGGATTTTCATATGATTGGATATTACCAGAAAAGGTTTATTTTGACTATATGGTGTATATATGTTATTTTAATGCTAAATTAAATATATACATATGAATACTATTATATATCCCAACACAAAAGTTATTATTTTTTGTGGACCTTCGGGTTCAGGTAAAACTACTCTTGCAAGAATGATGTTAGTACTTTTCCCTCGTCTTTCGTTTTCAACCAGTGCCACAACTCGCAAGATTCGTGCCAAGGAAAAAGAAGGGGTTGATTATTTCTTTATGACACGAGAAGAATTTCTCGAGAGGGTTCGTAATGGTGAGTTTCTTGAATACGAAGAAAATCATGGTGAGTTTTACGGAACACTTGCTTCAGAAGTTGCACAACTCGGGCATGAAGGAAAAATCGTTGTATTTGATGTTGATGTTCGCGGTGCATTAAATCTAAAGAAAAAGTTTGGTAAAAATGCATTGTCAATTTTTGTTCATGTACCTCTTCCTGTGCTTCGTGAGAGATTGCATCTTCGTGCTACTGAGACAGAAGATGAAATAAAAAGGAGACTTGAGACTGCAGTACAAGAACAAATGTATGCCAAAAATCAACTCATTGACCACGTGATCGAAAATATGGTTCTCGAAGATGCAGCGAAAGAGACAAAAGGCATAGTTTTTTCATTTTTATCAGAGACAGCGTAGGTATTTAAAAAAGAAAGGCATTGCCTTTCTTTTTTGTTTTTTGCTGTGATAGAGTATGAGAAGGTATGAAGAATCTTTCGGATTGTATCTCTCGTATATCGTATCGTCCATCACGTCCTATTGATGATGTGCGTGTATCTTCTGTGGTGATTTCTTCTCGAGAATGTATACCTTCGAGTATTTTTATTGCACTCATTGGAAACACTGTCGATGGTCATGATTTTATTGCTGATGCTATCACCCGAGGGGCAACTGTTATCGTTCATGAACGAGAGCTCCCTTCGTATGATGATTCTGTTGCCTATGTAAAGGTTGCTGATAGTCATGCGTCTGCTGGGTATATTGCACAGGCATTTTATGGGCACCCTACAGAGAAAATGCGTGTCATTGGTGTAACTGGTACAAATGGTAAGACGACGATAGTGACGCTCTTGTATCAATTATTCCGCATGCTTGGGTATCGAGTTGGTATGATAGGGACTGTTTCAAATATGATACATGATCAAGTGTACGAAGCGGTGCGCACAACACCAGACCCAATAACCCTTGCATCAATTCTTTCTCGAATGGTTGAGGATGGGTGTACTCATTGTTTTATGGAAGTAAGTTCTCATGCAGTTTCTGAAAAGCGTATTAGCGGTATGAAATTTACAGGTGGAGTATTTACAAATCTTACTCGCGATCATTTGGATTATCACGAAACATTTGAAAATTATCGTGACGCCAAAAAGTCCTTTTTTGATACGTTACCAGAGAGTGCATTTGCGCTTTCAAATAAAGATGATGCGAATGGAGAATATATGCTTGCCGATACCAAGGCACACAAACATTTTTATGCAATAAAAAATCAAGCTGAGTTTACACAAAAACTTGAGACAAAACTTATCGGTGAGTTTAATGCATACAACACACTCGCTCTCTATGCTACCGCAGTTCTGCTCGGCGAAGATGGTGAAAAGATAAAAGAAATAATCAAAAATCTTGAACCTGTTCGTGGGCGATTTGAATACGTAAAAAGTACAAATGGAATACTGGGAATTGTGGATTATGCACATACTCCTGATGCACTCGAGAATGTACTTCGAACAATAGGGGGCATGAAGCAAAATGGCAAAGTTATTTCTGTCTTTGGATGTGGAGGTGATAGAGACAAAGGCAAGCGTCCACTTATGGCATGTATTGGGTATGAGATGAGTGATAGTGTTATTTTTACGTCAGACAATCCTCGAAGTGAGACGGTAGAGAGTATCTTAGAAGATATGAAAAAGGGTATTGTGGGGCTTCCAGAAGAAAAAGTACATATTATTTCTGACCGTAAGGATGCGATCAGATTCGCATGCGCGCGTGCACAAGCAGGGGATTATATCCTTATTGCAGGTAAGGGTCACGAAACATACCAAGATATACAGGGGGTAAAAACTCATTTTGACGACAGGGAAGAATTACAAAACTGTTTTATTCTTTTGGGGAAATAATTTTTCTACAAGAGGTGGTACTTCGGGAATAATACCCCCAAGGTCTCCTGAGGTAACAAGGAGAATAATATCATCGCTCCCTGTGTGTTTTTGTATAAGGTTGAGACCTTCTTCTTTATTTCGAAAAGGGAATACACGAGGGTGGTGTTCACTTATTTTTTCTACGATTTCCTCGAGAGAGAGATTCTCTTGTGTATGTGCTCCATGTGTCGGTGGGTCAAAGACAAGTACGGTATGTGCAGGAGAAAAGATATGTGAATACCAAGAAAGTGCACCTCTATTTCTCC
>JAGOOZ010000015.1 GCA_017992215.1 Minisyncoccota bacterium | reverse complement strand
GAAAAGACATTAGCCGAGGCAGGGCGAATCCATATCCCCAGAAAATTGTTTCGCCCTGCCGAGTCCTTTTTTTAATCGTTTGGATTTTCTTCGAAAAACATTCGAACTTTGTCCAGCAGATACCGCAGTAAGAATTAAGTATCGGCAGACCCGAGTACCTAAATTTTCGTATTTAAGTTAAAATACAATAATAATGAGTGAGAAATTTAACAACCCAAATATAGAAAAAACTCCTGGAGAAAAACTTTTGGAGCATGATTATCTAATAGCTGGGAAAAGTATTAAATTAGTCAAAGTTTTTAATCCAAATGAAACGATTGAGGGAGTATTAGACGTAGACGTTAAAATAGGAAAACCAATTATATTAGATGAAGGTTTAAAAAATACCGACCCTATCATGGATGTAAAATATGAAAATGATAAGATTTTTTTCAAAACAAACAGTTCAACATACGAATTGGTGCCCCCAACTAATGCGGTAGTTAAAACTAAATTAGATTCGATTATGCTCGCTGAAAAAGGAGAAGAAATAGAAGAACTGTTAAAAGTAGCTCAGTCTTTCGCTTTAAGCGGCCAAGAAAAACGTGCTCTCTTCAATAAGAAGATAGATTTGTTTCAACAACCCAGAACTCCAGAAATTCAAAAAGAACTAGATGAAATTACAGAGAAACTTAAGAAATGCACAGTTGTGGTCCAGACTCTTTTGGAATATAAAATTCTTATGGAAAAGACCGGAAAGAATTATTACATAGTTAGAGGTGTTGTTGAACATGAGAATGCGCATGCAAATAAGGCTTCTTCACTAGACGCAATTCATGGCGGATACTCTTTGATTGTTTCAAAAAATGAAAAGGGTGGCTTCTCATATCAACCCACCGCTCTTACTGGAAGTCCGGATTCTTGGGATGAGAAGAGAAAAATTGAAACAAATATAAAAATAGGCTCTGCTCCTAAAGAATATGGGGACAGGCTATCTCCAAGTGACGAGAAGCAGATAGCTATATTGCAAGAACGATTGAAGAATCTTTAAATTTTCATGACTCACGTGCCTCAGCGATCACCCAAATAAAGTGCTGGAATAGCCTTATAAGGGTTGAGAGCATGGGTACTTAACCCACATGGCCCGCAAATAAAATCAGTCTTATTAAGGCTCGTTTTTGTGCCTATTTGATACTTTGGAACTTTGATATAATCAAAATATGGAAAAGCCTAAAATACCGCATTTAGATAAAGTTGTTGGAGTCCCGAAAGAACACATTGAAAAACAGCAAGGGAAATTTGAAGAATATCTGACAGGTTATTTTAGTGAAATAGGTGGTGCAAAAATTGAGAATTATGAACTTGAAAAGACAAAAGAAGACATTGAACTGATTCAATTTAGTTCAAATGCTGTAGATAATTACTTACAAAAATACAATAGGAACATAAGAGGTATTCCCCTTGAAAATATTCATATCTTGAAAGAAAAAAGCGTTGAAGAGATAACTGGAGGTTCAATAAGTGGTGGTTTGCATTCCACAATAAACGGAAGTGTTTTGGTTGAAAAAACATTAAACAGGGTTAATTTCTCCTTAGTGGTTTTTCATGAACTTGTGCATGCAAAATCTTTTACTGCTATGCAAGTTACAAACGGAGGTATAAAAGAGAATAGTGAGATTATTCCATACAGAGTTGGATTTTCTGTTACATCAAGAGATGGAAATAAAATTTACTTTGAAGATGTTAATGAAGCTGTTGTCGGGCTTCTAACTGAGCGATTTTTTAAGGATTATATAGAAACAAGTGATTTATTTAAAGATGAGTTACAAAAAATGAAAGAAAGTAAGACTCCTGTTGATTTGAGTAGGCAGAGGGAGGTTAAGCAAGGATTAGAATATATCAATGAAATATACAAATTAAATAATGATAAGTATTCCTTTGAGCAAGTAATGGATATTTTCATAGAAGCAGGTATCAATGGAAATCTCTTTAAGGTTGCTCGATTAATAGAAGATACATTTGGGAAGGGGAGTTTTAGGGCTCTTGGGGAGGTTACTTCAAGAGAGGTAAAGTAATCTTACCCTCACAAACTTTTTCCAGTTGCGTACCGCAACGCTTGCTACCCTAAAAACGTGTTATCCTAAAGAAGGGATAACACGTTTTTATATTTGATTATTTTAATCATTAATTTTTTACTATACCCATGACCTACCTAACAGGTGACGAAGAAAAAGAAGCAATACAATGGATGAAAGAAGCTTCACTAATTGCAGCTCAGGCATTATGCAAGAGAGCAAAATGTGGCACGGTTATTGTCGCACAAGATGAAGTAATCGGCACAGGTTACAATGCTCCACCGCTTGATTCCTCAGTGAATCAATATTGTTTAAAGCCATATGATTTTTCTGGAAAACCAAAATACGACCATACGTGCTGTATGCACGCTGAATGGAGAGCCATTATTGATGCATTGCAGAAAAATCCTCATAAAATACAAGGTTCAACAATCTATTTTACGCGTGTCGATGATGCGGGGTCTATTGTAAAGTCAGGTGAGCCGTTTTGTACTGTATGTAGTCGATGTGCGCTTGATGTAGGTATCGCACAATTCGTTCTTTGGAATGATACAGGTATCTGTGTCTATGAGACAGAGGAATACAATACACTTTCGTATGCATACAGAGAGCCAATCTCGTAGTATTTTGTCATCTAAAAAAGAAATTTTCTGAGACAAATTTTTTTCTCTAGAATGAGGTAGTACTTGTGTGAATTGAGTACCATTTTATAAGAATATATTTGCACCATAAAAAACAACTAAAGACAAAATTAAAAAAAGTTGTTCTGGTTGTGTATTAACTTGCGGGTGAAGTTTTGGAGGGGGTATAATGTTTTTGTAGTTGTGAGTTGTTACAACTTTTACCCCTTGCGTGTTTATCGAGTGCTCGCACCACTCTATAAATATAGGAGGGGATTTTATTACCCCTTTATCTACATTTGTATAATCCTATGAAGAAAAAAACATCAGGTTCTCATCAGGTTCTCGCATTGCAGAAGATAGAAAAGCGAGATGGTTCACTCGTTCCCTTTAATGAAAAGCGTATTACTCGAGCTATCTATCGAGCGATGGAAAGTGTTGGTGAAGGAAGTGAATCTGATGCAAAACGGGTGATGGATCTCGTGTGCGACGCCCTCGTTAGTCTTAAAAAGGAGAAAAAAGGCATAGCATTAAGCGTTGAAACAATACAGGATGTTGTGGAAAATGAACTTATTGCTGCGGGGTTTGTAACAACTGCAAAATCATATATCCTCTATCGCAGAGAACGGTCACTTGCTCGTGAGAAGTCTGGATTTGTTCCTGAAAATGTAAAAGAACTCGTTGCAAAAAGTAAGCAATACTTCCGAAATCCTCTTGCAGAGTTCGTGTATTACCGTACCTATGCAAAATGGGTTCCTGATGAAGGTCGTCGTGAGACATGGATTGAGACGATTGACCGTTATGTTGATTTCATGAAAGAAAACATTGGTCAGGATTTGACTGCTCGTGAATATACCGAAATCCGTGATTCTATCCTCCGCCAAGAATCAATGCCGTCAATGCGTCTTCTTCAATTTGCAGGCAAGGCTGCATCTCGTACAAATGTATGTGCATACAACTGTTCATTTATCGCACCGCAATCATTCCAAGATTTTGCAGAGATTATGTATATCTCTATGTGTGGTACTGGTGTTGGATGGTCTGTTGAAAGTGAAAATATCCAAGCGCTTCCACAAATCAAGCGTCAAACAGGCAAGATGCTCCCGTCATATGTTATTCCTGATAGTAAAGAAGGATGGGCAGATGCTTTTTCTCTCGGCATGAAGACATGGTTTGATGGTTCTGATATTGAATTTGATTATTCTAAAATTCGCCCTGCAGGTGCTCGACTCAAAACAATGGGTGGCAAGAGTTCTGGTCCAGAACCACTACGTAGTCTTCTTGTCTTTACACGAGAACGTATTCTCCGTAAGCAGGGTCGCCATCTTACCAACCTCGATGCACACGATATTATCTGTAAAATAGGTGAATGTGTTGTTGCTGGTGGTGTCAGACGAAGTGCAATGATCTCACTTTCTGATCTTGATGATGAAATGATCCGCGATTCAAAGAGTGGACAATTCTATCTCAGTGAAGGTCAGCGTATGCTCGCAAATAACTCAGCGGTGTATCTCACAAAACCAACAGTCACAGAATTTCTCGATGAATGGGTAGCTCTTGCAAAAAGTGGTAGTGGTGAACGTGGAATTTTTAATCGTGGAGGTCTCGCACAGACACTTCCAAAGCGTCGCCTTGATCAGTTCAGGGGTGGTATCTATCCATCATGGGGGACAAATCCATGTGGAGAGATTATTCTTCAGTCAAAACAGTTTTGTAACCTCTCAGAAGTTGTTGCACGTGCCGATGATACTGTTGAGACATTGATGAGTAAGATTAAAGTGGCGACTATTCTCGGAACATATCAGTCGACATTGACATATTTCCCATATCTTTCAAAAGAATGGAAAAAGAACTGTGAAAAAGAACGACTCCTTGGTGTTTCAATCACTGGACAGTGGGATTGTGCACTCGTTCGTGATCCAAAGATTATTGAAAAAATGCGTGACTATGCGATTGAAATAAACAAGAAATACGCAAAACGTTTCGGTGTAAATCCTTCAACATGTATTACTTGTGTGAAGCCATCTGGTACTGTGTCTCAGACGGTAGACTGTGCATCTGGTATGCACCCACGTCATGCACCATACTATATTCGTCGTGTTCGTATCTCTGCGACAGATGCACTTTTCAAGATGATGAAAGATCAGGGTGTTCCGTATTATCCTGAAGTTGGTCAGACACTTGAAGATGCAACGACATTTGTTCTTGAATTCCCAATGAAAGCCCCTGACGGTGCAATCTGTAAAGACGATATCACTGCTCTTGATCAGCTTGAACACTGGAAAGTGATGAAGAAACACTATACAGAACACAATCCGTCAGTTACTATCTCTGTCGGTGATGATGAATGGCTTGCGGTTGCAGACTGGATTTATAAGAACTGGGAAATCGTTGGAGGTCTTTCATTCCTTCCTCGCTCAAACCATGTATACCAACTTGCTCCATATGAAGAAATAACTAAAAAGCAATACAACGAAATGGTTGAACGACTTGGTGATATTGATTTCTCAAAAATCGTCACATACGAAAAAGAAGATGAAACAGAAGCAAAACGTGAACTCGCATGTGTTGGTGGCGTCTGTGAAATCTAGTTTCTCTCTGTATCTATCGAGGGCTCTCTCGTAGTATACTTACCCTGTATGCATAAATACCAACAACTCACATTTGGACAGAGGGTGAAAAAGAATTTTTGGAGAAAAATCTACGTTATTTTTCCGTGGCTCCAAAGAAATCTATTAAAATGGCATCTTGTGTGGCACGAAAAGGGTCGCCAGCCGTATCATCTCGGATGGCTTACAGAAGGAAGAACACTTGAAGACCTTGAAAAACATTTGCATGAGAAGTGGGGATTTGGAAACCATTTTATTGCATGGACTGATAATGGTCAGGTTCTTTCATGGCGAAAGCTTGAGAGTTTTGACCTTCAGTATCACATTCGAGTTTTTGAAGATGGTGAAATTCGTGGACATCACGAATACACTCCTGAGAGTAAACCACTCGCACACTTTACTGAAGTAATGGAAGAAGAGAGGCACGATGAATTCATGAAGTTTTTAGGTGATTATGTTACCGACAAAAAGACTCCAATGCATCTTGTGCCTGATGTTCGAACTGCTCCTGATTCAGAGATTACGATTGATGAGGCGATGAAAGAGGGTAAATAATATCCCATACTTTTCCTGCGACATTGTGGGGTTTTCCAATAAGAGGGAAATGGTGAAGGTCAATAAACGGTGCACTGTTGCATTCAATGATACCTGCTCGTGGTTGTTCTTTCCATGAGACTGTGATGTCATCCATAATAAAATCAATACCGATGATAGGGTCATCGACGACATGAGCTGCTTTTTCAAGGAGCTCTTTATTGTCTTTGTGGATGATATCAGTTACATCAGTAATCCCACCTCCGCATCCACGGCTTGTTTTTTGTCCGATTGGTATAATCTCACCAAAACGAGGGATACTATTGGGTGTTTTGTTCCAGTGTAATAATTCTTTTTCTGCATCAGTATCGAGTGTTAGTGTATGAAAGATTGATCCGTGTCGAAGAGGGTTTTTATTTTCAATTTCAACAAGTTCTCGTATTGTATGAACACCATCTCCTGTCACAGATGCTGGTTCACGGCGAAGTACAGCAACACATTTTTTATCAATGAGTGTTCCTCGAAATACAAAACCCGATAGTTCTTCTTCTATCATTACCCATGGTGAGAGTTGTTGTGCACAGATAAATGCATCAAGAAATGTTCTTTCGTCACTCAAGTGTGTGCGAGTGTGTCTACTTCGTGAGCCGAGATTTGGTTTTGTAATTAAAGGTTTTGTGAGTGTATTAAAGAGTTCAAGGGCGTGTTTCTTTGAGCGTGTAATACCTCCACGTGCAACAGGGATACGGACATGGCTAAAGTGTTTCTTCATTTCATTTTTGTTATCCATCCATGTGAGTCCTTGTGTGTTTGATTTTTTGGGTCGGGGGAGTGAGTCAAAGAATCGCACGTCACCACGATAGTTCGAGATAAACATATCACGACCAATACCAAAAAGTCTGAATTCTCTCATAATGATTCCTCTTCGTTCTGCTTCTTCCCAGAGAACACGTGTGCGACCGTTAGTATCATCGCTTGGGTGTGTACGGAGTTCACCAAGTCCAAGTGCGACAAAGATTTTTACAAAGACAGGACCAACCCATTCAAGTGATTCTTCGGGGAATATTTTTCCCATCCAATTTGTCCATGGTTCAATACATGCACCAATCAGAATCGATGAATACATGAGTCGGTGATTCACCTGACTCGAACCACAATCTTTGCACTCTCTTTTTTTTGTATCAGCCATAGAGTCTAGTGTATCAAATATTAATGTGCAACTGCAAAGCCTTGTGCGTGTAATGCTCCGTTTTTGAGACATAGATTCATAATTTCAGTGAGTGTTCCACCGGTAGTTGTGACATCGTCGATAACAATAATAATTTTATTCGCACATCCGTGTGTTTGTGTACATGAAAATACTCCTCGGACATTCTTCAATCGTTTTTTTCTATCTGAAATACGAGCCTGAGGTGTGGTGTCTTTTGTTTTAATAATAAGATGTGTATCTATCTGACAGGGAATACCACTTTTAATACAAGCATCTCTAAAACCTTGTGCGATTTTTTCTGCTTGATTGTATCCACGAATTCTTTGTTTGTGTTTGAAGAGGGGAACGGGAACGAGTGTAATCATACTTCCCTTGTGAAATTCATGGAGTGTCGCAATCTCTTCAATGTATGCTTCGTAGAGAAGTGACCCGAGAAGTATTCCCAGAGAAGACTGTTTGTGATATTTAAGATGCCAGATTGCTTGTTTTATAAGGGTATTTCGATAATCAAACCCAGCGTATATATCAGGGTGTGTTTCTCTTGGGTTTTGTGTGAGTAGGGAAAGGCACGATTCACAGATACGAGACGAAGGGTTTTTGCATCCAATACACGTCTCAGGAAAAAAAGAATCAAGAATCCAATTCCATAAGGAATACATATCTCTATTTTACATCATCATGTGATATAATAACACTATAAAAGGTACGATATTTATTATGTTACGAAAATTACAAGAGAGACGATATCACGTCTTCGTATGAGGTATGGACAATTCACTTAAAAAAATTATATCAGGAGGACTTGCGACGATACGTGAGATATTTTCTTCTGCGAAAGTAAAAGAAAGCGCACTTGGTATCGATATCGGATCATCTGCAATCAAAGTTGTTCAACTCAAAAAACAAGGAGGGAAGGCTGTTCTTGAGACGTATGGCTCGCTCGCACTTGGACCGTATGCAAATACTGAGATTGGTCAGATTACCAATTTATCATCTACCGACCTTGCTCGTGCACTACTCGATGTACTCAAAGAATCAAATACAACGATTCGTTCGGGTGCGGTTGCTATCCCATCACTTGCAAGTTTGATTTTCACTATTTCTCTTCCATCACAAATTACCGAAGATAAATTCTCGACAGTGATTCCTACTGAGGCACGAAAATATATTCCGGTTCCTATTTCTGAAGTGACACTTGATTGGTCTATTATTCCTCCTGAAATTGAAGCTTCAAAAATTATTGACGATACAGCAGGGCCTACAAATCAACAACCAAAAACAACAGGGAACACAGAGGTTCTTGTCGTTGCTATTCACAACGACACACTGACTCGATACCAAGAAGTTCTCACAAAAACAGAAATACAATCACATTCATTTGAAATGGAAATCTTTAGCGGTATTCGTTCGACATTCTCTCGAGATATTACACCTGTGTTACTCATGGATTTTGGTGCTTCAAAAACAAAACTATCTATTGTAGAGGCAGGGGTTGTTCGTGTTTTTCATGTAGTGAATCGTGGTTCATGTGATATTACAAAAAATATAGAAACATCACTCTCTATTTCATTTGCAGATGCCGAGAAATTAAAACGTCTTGTTGGTCTCGATGCAACAAGTAATCCGCAAGTTGCAGAAATTGTTCGTCTATCCACAGATTATATTTTTTCTGACACAAATAGTGTTGTGCTTGCATATGAGAAGAAGTATAATAAAAATATTAGTAAGATTATCATCACCGGTGGAGGATCACTCTTAAAGGGATTACTTCCACGTGCTGTTGAGAATTTTCGTGCTGAAGTTATCTACGGTGATCCATTTTCAAAAACAGAAGCACCTGCGTTTCTCGAGCCAGTGTTAAAGACGAGCGGTCCTGAGTTTGCTGTTGCTGTTGGTTTGGCCTTGCGTGAATTGTCGGCGTAATTTATGGAGAATTCATTTCAAACATCATTCATACCAAAGAAACCTGTCACCGAGAATACAACAACGGCTTCTGTTCCTCTGTCTCGTTCAATGAATTTTTTCTCTGTGAGTGCGCTTGTTCTTACGATTATTGTAGGTGGTGTTGCGGGGGGACTCTTTGTGTACAAAAACTATCTCATAAATCAAAAAGAAGTTCTCTCGACATCGCTCCTTCGCGCAAAAGATAGTTTTGAAAAAGACACCATTACTGAACTTGAAACATTCGATAAGCGTGTGTCTGCTTCAAAGAAAATTCTCGCAGGTCATATTACACTCTCTCCACTGTTTGTACTCATTAATGATATTACGATTCCTTCAATTCAATATACAAAATTTGAACACCAGTTTACTGACAAGGGTCTTTTTTATGTCAAAATGACAGGTGTTGCTCGTGACTACAAGTCGATTGCGACACAATCAGATGTTTTCAATAGTCCAAAAGGAAAATACCTAAAAAGTGTTGTATTCTCAAATCTTACATCAGCACGAGGAACAGCAAAAGACAAAAAAGAGTCAATTGGTTTTAATGTTGAATTTATTGTTGATCCAACACTTCTTTCATACGAGAAAAATCTTGCCCTAGAAAAGAGTGCTCCTTCAAATCTCCCAACAGGAAATGTACCACTCGAAACACAGTCAATGCTCCCCGCAGGAGATCCTCTCTCTTTGCCTGAAATATCAAATCCACTTGGGGGAGGCGGTACACTTCCGTCTTCAGGTGTTGTAGAAATCGTGCTTCCATCATCTGCAAAGGTACCTCAAGCTAACAC